>JAXEMQ010000154.1:0-5673 GCA_034099845.1 Faecousia sp. | reverse complement strand
GATATTACCACCATCCGGGCCTCCATCGGTATGTATCTGGTGTGCAAATACATCCATGAGCATACGGATCTGCGGGTGCTCCTCACCGGCGAAATCTCCGACGAGCTGTTTGGCTACAAGTATACGGACTTCGCCCCCTCCGCCGAGGAATTCCAGAAGGAGGCCCAGAAGCGGATCCGGGAGCTGCATATGTACGATGTGCTCCGGGCGGACCGGTGCATCAGCGTCAACTCCCTGGAGGCCCGGGTGCCCTTTGGCGACCTGGACTTTGTGGAATACGTCATGGCCCTGGATCCGGAGATGAAGCGCAACCACTACGGCAAGGGCAAGTACCTGCTGCGCCATGCCTTTGAGGGAGACTATCTGCCCCCGGAGATTCTGATGCGGGAAAAGGCGGCCTTCTCCGACGCGGTGGGCCATTCCATGGTGGATGACCTGAAGGCCTATGCCGAGGAGCAGTACACCGACCAGGAATTCCAGCGCAGAGCCCAGCGGTTTGACCACGCCCGGCCCTTTACCAAGGAGTCCCTTCTGTACCGGGAGATGTTTGAGCGCTTCTATCCCGGCCAGGCGGAAATGATTGTGGATTTCTGGATGCCCAACAAGACCTGGGCAGGCTGCGACGTAACCGATCCCTCCGCCAGAGTCCTTTCCAACTACGGCGACAGCGGGAAATAACGATACCGGCCCCCGGAGGGGAACATATACAGGGAGGCGAACCCATGGAAAAGACATTGTATCAGGAACGATTCGAGCACGATGCCTGCGGCATTGGTGCCGTTGTGAATATTGACGGGCAGCCCAGCCACGGCGTGGTGGACGATGCCCTGACCATTGTGGAGCGGCTGGAGCACCGGGCCGGCAAGGACGCTACCGGCCAGGTGGGCGACGGCGTGGGCGTTCTGCTGCAAATCCCCCACAAGCTCTACAGCAGCTTCGGCCTGCCCATCGGGAAGAAGGGCGACTACGGCGTGGGTATGTTTTTCTTTCCCCAGGACAGCCTTCAGCGCCGCCAGGCCCAGAAGCTGTTTGAGGTGATCTGCGGCAAGGAGGGGGTTCCCTTCCTGGGCTGGCGGGAGGTGCCGGTAAACCCGGAGGTTCTGGGCCAGCGGGCCAGGGACTCCATGCCCGGCATCTATATGTGCTTTGTGGGCCGGCCGGAGGAGGTCCGGTCGGGTCTGAGCTTTGACCGGCGGCTCTATGTGATCCGCAGGGTATTTGAGCAGTCCAGCGAGGGCACCTATGTGTGCTCCTTCTCCTCCCGGACGGTGGTTTACAAGGGCATGTTCCTGGTGAACCAGCTGCGGTCCTTCTACCCGGATCTGCGGGATCAGCGGACGGAAAGCGCCATTGCCATGGTGCACTCCCGGTTCTCCACCAATACCACCCCCAGCTGGGAACGGGCCCACCCCAACCGGCTGATCCTCCACAACGGCGAAATCAACACCATCCGGGGCAACGCGGACCGGATGCTGGCCCGGGAGGAAACCATGCAGTCCGCCTGCCTGTCGGAAGAGGACATGGGTAAGGTTCTGCCGGTAATTGCCCCCACGGGCTCCGACTCCGCCATGCTGGACAACACCCTGGAATTTCTGATGATGAACGGCATTCCCCTGCCCCTGGCGGTGATGATGACCATACCCGAGCCCTGGCAGAAGGATTCCGCCATGGACCGGAAGAAGAAGGACCTGTACCGCTACTACTCCACCATGATGGAGCCCTGGGACGGCCCCGCGGCCATCTTCTTCTCCGACGGCGACATTATGGGCGCGGTGCTGGACAGGAACGGCCTGCGGCCCGCCCGGTACTACATCACCACGGACAGACGGTTGGTTCTGTCCAGTGAGGTGGGCGTGCTGGATATTCCCGCGGAAAAGATCCTGCGCAAGTCCCGGCTCCAGCCCGGCAAGATGCTGCTGGTGGATACGGTGCGCAAAAAGGTCATCACCGACGAAGAGGTGAAGATGGAGCTGGCCCGGCGGCAGCCCTACGGCGAGTGGCTGGATCAGCACCTGGTAACCCTGGAGGAGCTGCCGGTGCCCAACAAGAAGGTGGAATTCTACAGCCAGACCCACCGGGATAAGCTCTACAAGGCCTTCGGCTACACCTATGAGGACATTATGGACGCCATCGTGCCCATGGCAAAGCTGGGCAGCGAGAAGATCTCCTCCATGGGTACCGACATCCCCCTGGCGGTGCTGTCCGAAAAGCACCAGCCCCTCTTTAACTACTTCAAGCAGCTCTTTGCCCAGGTGACCAACCCGCCCATTGACGCCCTGCGGGAGGAAATCGTCACCGATACCTCCGTTTACATCGGCTCCGACGGCAATCTTTTGCAGGAAAAGGCGGAAAACTGCCGGGTGCTGCAAATCAAAAACCCCATCATC
The DNA here is from genome assembly GCA_034099845.1 of Faecousia sp. GTDB lineage: Bacteria > Bacillota > Clostridia > Oscillospirales > Oscillospiraceae > Faecousia. The sequence goes on along the minus strand of JAXEMQ010000154.1, from coordinate 3,286 downwards.
ACCTCCGTGGAGCTGATGCAGATCAGGGCCATGAAGCGCCCGGGCTTCCGGGTGGCCACCGTATCGCTGCTGTACTATACCAACTCCTCCCTGAAGAGCGCCATTGACAAGCTCTTTGTGGAGGTGGACCGGGCCTATCGGGACGGGGCCAATGTGGTGATCCTCTCCGACCGGGGGGTGGACGAATACCATATGGCCATTCCCTCCCTGCTGGCGGTGTCCGCCATCGAGCAGTACCTGGTGCGCACCAAGAAGCGCACTGCCGTTTCCATCATTCTGGAAAGCGCCGAGCCCCGGGATGTGCACCACTTTGCCACCCTTTTGGGCTACGGCGCCCGGGCCATCAACCCCTATCTGGCCCAGGACTGCATCGAGGAGCTGGTGGAGCGCAATATGCTGGACAAGGACTGCCACCAGGCCATCGCCGACTACAACAAGGCCATCCTGGCCGGCATCGTGAAAATTGCCTCCAAAATGGGCATTTCCACCCTGCAGTCCTACCAGTCCGCCCAGATTTTTGAGGCGGTGGGCATCTGCCGGGAGGTCATCGACGCCTACTTTACCAACACCGTCAGCCCGGTGGAGGGCATCGGCCTGAAGGAGATTGCCGAGGGTGTCCAGTGGCGGCACAACCACGCCTTCGATCCCCTGGACCTGGGGGTGGACACCACCCTGGATACCACCGGTATGCACAAGCTCCGCTCCGGCTCCGGCGCGGAGGACCACCTGTACAATCCCAAAACCATCATCGCTCTGCGGGAGGCGGTGCAGTCGGGGTCCTATGACCGGTTCCAGGAGTATACGGACCTGGTGGATGACGAGCGCCGACCCCACACCCTCCGGGGGCTTCTGGAATTCAACTTCCCCGAGGACGGGGGCATTCCCCTGGAAGAGGTGGAGCCGGAAACGGAAATCGTCAAGCGCTTTAAAACCGGCGCCATGTCCTACGGTTCCATTTCCATGGAGGCCCACTGCTGCATGGCCCAGGCCATGAACCGTTTGGGCGGCAAATCCAACTCCGGCGAGGGCGGCGAGGATCCCGCCCGATTCGGCACCGAGCAGAACAGCGCCATCAAGCAGGTGGCTTCCGCCCGGTTCGGCGTCACCAGCGCCTATCTGTGCTCCGCCAAGGAGATTCAGATCAAAATGGCCCAGGGCGCCAAGCCCGGCGAGGGCGGTCATCTGCCCGGCAGCAAGGTCTACCCCTGGGTGGCCCAAACCCGGTTCTCCACCCCCGGTGTTTCTCTGATCTCGCCGCCGCCCCACCACGATATTTACTCCATTGAGGATCTTGCTCAGCTGATCTACGATCTGAAGAACGCCAATCGGGATGCCCGCATCAACGTAAAGCTGGTATCCGAGGCAGGCGTGGGCACCATTGCCGCGGGCGTTGCCAAGGCAGGCGCCCAGGTGGTGCTGATCTCCGGCTACGACGGCGGCACCGGCGCGGCCCCCAAGAGCTCCATCCACAACGCGGGGCTTCCCTGGGAGCTGGGCCTGTCGGAGGCCCATCAGACCCTGATCCGCAACGGCCTGCGCAGCCGGGTCCGGCTGGAAACCGACGGCAAGCTGATGAGCGGCCGGGATGTGGCCATCGCCTGCATCCTGGGTGCCGAGGAATTCGGCTTTGCCACCGCGCCCCTGGTAGCCATGGGCTGCGTGATGATGCGGGTGTGCAATCAGGACACCTGCCCCGTGGGCATTGCCACTCAGAATCCCTCCCTGCGGTGCCGGTTCCAGGGAAAGCCCGAATATGTGATGAACTTTATGCTCTTTATCGCCCGGCAGCTCCGGGAGATCATGGCCAGGCTGGGCGTCCGGACCGTTGACGAGCTGGTGGGCCGCACCGACCTGGTCCGTCCCCGGGAAAACCGGATCACCCATCGGGCGGATACCATTGACCTGAGCTCCGTGCTGGGAGATCTGCCGCCCCAGCACTACCGGGAGGAGGACAAGTACGACTTCCAGCTGGAGAAGACCCTGGATGACAGCGTGCTGCTGCCTGCCTTCCGGCCCTATCTGAAAAAGAAGAAGCCCCATAGGGAAAAGGTGAAGGTTTCCAGCGTAAACCGGACCTTCGGCACCCTGCTGGGCTCCGTGCTCACCAAGGAATGCGGCGAGCTGCCGGAGGACACCTACACCGTGGAGGCTGTGGGCGGCGGCGGACAGTCCTTCGGCGCCTTTATCCCCAAGGGCCTGACCATCCGTCTGGAGGGCGATGCCAACGACTACTTCGGCAAGGGCCTGTCCGGCGGCAAGCTGACGGTGAAGCCCACGGCGGGCAGCACCTTCGCCCCGGAGGAGAACATCATCATCGGCAACGTGGCCCTCTACGGCGCCACCGGCGGCCGGGCCTACATAAACGGCATTGCCGGTGAGCGGTTCTGCGTCCGCAATTCCGGCGCCTGGGCCGTGGCCGAGGGCTGCGGCGACCATGGCTGCGAGTACATGACCGGCGGCCGGGTGGCCATTCTGGGCCCCACGGGCAAGAACTTCGCGGCGGGTATGTCCGGCGGCATTGCCTACGTGCTGGATGAAAACCACGAGCTGTATCTGCACCTCAACAAGCAGATGGTGGATATGGACGCCGTCTCCGAACGCCACGATGCCGAGGAGCTGCGGGCCCTGATTGAAGGCCACGTCCGGGAAACCGGCTCCCCCCTGGGCAGCAGGATTCTTGAAAACTTTGAACAGTACCTGCCCAAATTCAAAAAGATCATCCCCCGGGACTACAAGCGGATGATCGCCGCCATCGGCCAGATGGAGGAAAAGGGCATGTCCCACGAAAAAGCCACGCTGGAAGCCTTCTACGCGGTGAGAAAGGGGTAAGATTATGGGAAAACCTACAGGATTTTTAGAGTTTGTCCGACAGGAAAACCGCTGGAGGGAGCCCCTGGAGCGGATCCGCGACTTTGAGGAATTCAAAATTCCCCAGACCGCTGCCCAGCGGACGGAGCAGGCGGCCCGGTGCATGAACTGCGGCGTGCCCTTCTGCCAGTCCGGTGAGAATTTCGGCGGTATGTTTTCGGGCTGCCCCCTGCACAATATGATTCCGGAGTGGAACGACGAGATCTACAACGGCAACTGGCGGCAGGCCCTGAACCGGCTGCTGAAAACCAGCAATTTCCCGGAGTTTACGGGCCGCGTGTGCCCGGCGCTGTGCGAGGCGGCCTGCACCTGCGGCATGAACGGCAGCCCGGTTACCGTCCATGACAACGAGCTTGCCATTGTGGAGGAGGGCTGGAAGCAGGGGTGGATCACCCCCAGAGCCATCCCCGTCCGCTCC
>JAXEMQ010000146.1:0-3829 GCA_034099845.1 Faecousia sp. | reverse complement strand
GGAAGAGCTGCTGCCGCCTACAGCTCCGCAGCCCAGGGTCAGCGCCGGGAACAGACCCGTTGCCGCCCCGATGCCCCCCAGCGCCGCCGGGGCATTGACCAGGAACCGGGACACGGGGATTTTCAGGGCAAACCTGCGGATCACCTCTTCGTCTCTGGCGTGAATGGCAAAGGTATGGCCGCTGCCCTCGTGACGCAGAACCTCCACCGCCTTGGAAAGCACCGCCTCCTCGCTGTCCATGACGAAGAAGGCCAGCACCGGGCACAGCTTTTCCATGGAATAGGGCCGGGTGGGGCCTGCCTCCTGCTCCCGGGCCATGAGCACCTTGGTGTTTTTGGGCACGCTGAAGCCCGCCTTTTCCGCCAGATAGATGGCGGTTTTGCCCACCACCTGGGGATCCAGCCCGCCGCCGGGCTTAAACAGGAGCTTGGCCAATGCCCCTGCCTGATCCCTGGGCATCAGATAAATGCCCTGTTTTTCCGCCTCTGCAAGAACGGCGGTTTCCATGCTTCTTTCCACGATGATGCTCTGTTCGGAAGCGCAGACGGTGCCGTTGTCAAAGGTCTTGGAGCGGATAATATCCGCCACCGCTTTCGGCACATCCGCGGAGGAGTGGATGAAGGCCGGCCCATTGCCCGCCCCCACGCCGATGGCGGGCTTGCCGGAGGAGTAGGCAGCGCGGACCATCCCCGGTCCGCCGGTGGCCAGCAGAAGCTTTACTTCCGGTGCAGACATCATCTCCTGGGTGCCCGCCATTTTGTTTTTGGTCAGGCAAGCGATGGTCCCTTCCGGGGCCCCCGCCGCTTCTGCCGCCCGGGCAAGGATCCGGGCTGCTGCGCAGCTGCATTTTGCCGCTTTGGGGTGGGGCGAAAACACAATGGCGCAGCCGGCCTTTACCGCGATGAGGGCCTTGTAGCAAACCGTGGACGTGGGGTTGGTGCTGGGCACGATTGCCCCGATGACCCCCACGGGAACGCCGATTTCCCACAGACTTTTCTCCCGGTCTTCCCTCAGAATCCCCACGGTTTTCATGGGTTCAACGGCACGCAGCACATCCCGGCAGGCAAAGCGGTTCTTTTCCGTTTTGTCCTGGGTATTGCCAAAGCCCGTCTCTTCCACCGCCATTTTGGCAAGGGAAGCGCATTCGCCCTCAAAAGCAGCGGCCATGGCCCGTACAATGGCGTCCAGCTTTTCCTGAGGCAGGGTTTCCAGGATTTGCTGCGCCTGGCCTGCCCGGCGGCACAGCGTCCGGGCTTCCTGACGGGCCAACAGATCTTCATCAAATTCCGTCATGGTGTTCTCCTTTCCCTCAGTACAGCAGACTGGACCCATCCCCGGCCTTGGCCGTCAGATGGCCGTTTTCCACAAAGCCCATCTTTTCCAGCCAGCGCTGGAACTCCGGGATGGCGGTCTTTCCGGTGATCTCCCGCAAGGCGGCAGTCTCCCGGAAGCCGGTGGTCTGGTAGTTCAGCATAATGTCATCCCCATGGGGGATGCCCATAAAATAGTTGCAGCCCGCCAGTGTCAGAAGGGATGCCAGATTCTCAATGTCGTTCTGGTCCGCCTTCATGTGGTTGGTGTAGCAGCAGTCGCAGCCCATGCTGATGCCCGTCAGCTTGCCCATGAAGTGGTCCTCCAGGCCGGCCCGTGTCACCTGGCGGGCATCGTACAGATATTCCGGCCCGATAAAGCCCACCACGGTGTTTACCAGGAAGGGCGCGAACCGCTTGGCAAAGCCGTAGCACCTGGCCTCCATGGTCACCTGATCCGTATCAAAGTGGGCAGAGCTTGACAGCTCCGATCCCTGGCCGGTTTCAAAATACATCACATTGGGCCCTTCGGCGGTGCCCTTCTGGAGCATCAGCGCCCGGGCATCCTCCAGGGTTTTGGCGGTAAAGCCGAAGGCCTCGTTGCCCTTCTGGCTTCCGGCAATGGACTGGAAAATCAGGTCGCAGGGTGCCCCCTTTTCCACCGCCTTCATCTGGGTGGTCACATGGGCCAGCACACAGATCTGGGTTGGAATGGCCCAATGCTCCTTGATTTCCTGAAACCGGCGCAGGATCTTTCCCGCCTGTTCCGGGGAATCCGTCACCGGGTTCAGACCGATGACCGCGTCCCCCGCGCCGAAGCTCAGGCCCTCCAGGGTGGAGGCGGTAATGCCCTCCGGGTCATCGGTGGTGTGGTTGGGCTGCAGGCGGCAGCTCAGCGTACCGGGAAGCCCGATGGTGGTATTGCAGTGGGCCGTTACGGTGATTTTGGAAGCGGCATAGATGAGGTCCAGATTGCCCATCAGCTTGCACACCGCCGCCACCATTTCGGAGGTCAGCCCCCGGCTGAGCCGGTGAATATCCCCGCCTGTGGTGTTTTCATCCAGGATATATTCCCGCAGGTCGGACACCGTCCAGCCCTTGATTTTTTCATACTGGGGAAGATTCAGGTCGTCCTGGATGATGCGGGTAACCTCGTCCGCTTCATAGGGAACCGCCGGATTCTCCCGCAGCTCCTGCAGGGTCACCCCGGCAAGCACCACCTTGGCGGCAATGCGCTCCTGGGCGCTTTCCGCTGCCAGGCCCGCCAATTGGTCTCCGGTCTTCACCTCGTTTGCCTTGGCAAGCACCTGTTTCAGGTCCCGAAACTGGTATGTTTTCCCCAAAAGGGTGGTTTTCAATTTCATAGAAGTCCTTCCTCCCGGCCCCCTAGGTGGCCCCTTGTTGCTGCACGCATTTCAGCATGAGAATATACACCGCGCTGCTGAGCCGGTTGAGCCCCCGGATGATGTCTTCCCGTCCCTCCGGAAAGGCCCGGGCCGCCTCCAGCTCCGTCTGGCGCACCTGTGTGCGCAGAACGTTGAGCCGGGCCACCCGCAGGCCATGCTGGGGCCCGGGCATAAAATGGGGAATGCCCAGATACTGCTGGGGCAGCTGGCTGTAGGTGCGTACCTGGTCCAGGGTCATGCCCAGGAGCCTGTCCACCCGGAAAGGCTCCTCCAGCACCTCGCACTTCAGAATCTGCCGAACAAAATCCAGCAGCTCGCCGCATTGGGCCTGCAGCTCCGGTTCCTCCAGCGCCAGCAGGAGAATCCGGCTTTCCAGACTGTCCAGGCTGCCCCGAAAGCGGATTCTTGGATGGGTTTTGGGCACCAGCACTTCCCCGGTGAGCTGGGTCATATGCTCCGGCTTTTCCTCGTAATAACAGCCGTCCAGGCCCCGGTATTGGGTGATCTTTGCCTGCGCCGCGGGAACAATGGGGATCCGCTCCTCCGTCAGGAAATCCCGTGCGGAGCTGGTCAGGGTGTCCCCCTCTGCCAGGAAGAACACCCGCCGGCCCTGCCGGGTTCGGATATTATCCCGGACATTTTCCAGGCACCAGAGCATGGGTTACTTCCCCTGTGCATTGCTGCCGCCGGTTCGGGCCTTGGGCAGGATATTGTCCACCTCCACATGGGGGCGGGCAATGACATGGACGGAAATCAGTTCCCCCACCTTTTCCGCCGCCGCGGCACCGGCATCCGTGGCGGCCTTCACGGCGCCCACGTCCCCCCGGACCATAACGGTCACCAGGCCGCCGCCTACCTGCTCCTTGCCGACCAGCTGCACATTGGCCGATTTGACCATGGCATCCGCCGCTTCAATGGCCCCCACAAGGCCCTTGGTTTCGATCATTCCCAGAGACTTGGTATCCATAGACGTATTGTTCCTTTCCTGTTGTGTTCCAAGATTTTGTTGCAAAAGGGGACTTTAGCTGATTAAGGATTGCGCCGCAGTGCGCCTTGCCTCTCCCTATGGGAGAGGTGCCCCCGCAGGGGGCGGAGAGGGCCCTCTCAGTCACG
>JAXEMQ010000145.1:0-2564 GCA_034099845.1 Faecousia sp. | reverse complement strand
TGATGGAAAAGCGCAGCTGATACGTCTCGCCCGTCTCCGGCAGCCAGCCAAGGCCGTAATGTTCGCCCAGCCGCGTGACGGCGGCCTTCTTGACGATGGCCTGACAGTCCGGAACGGAATGCAGCTGGCTGTTCAGGCTGTAGCCCTTGACAGGGAACGCGCCGTCCTTCGGGATGAAGCGCTCGAGCGGCACGGCCTTCACCCCCTGAAACAGATCCTCAAAGCTGTGCGCGTCGAATTCGGCCAGCAGGATCATCACGCGCTCGCCCATGCGGCAGCAGAGGTTGGCCTTCGCCATGGCGGCGAAATCGCCCTCAAAAAAAACGCGCCGGTCCTCGACCCGGACGTTCGAAAGCTCCAGCCGCCGCAGCTCGTCGCCGACCAGCCCCTCCAGCCCGAACAGACACGGTACGCAGAAAGTCATAGTTTCCATGTTCGATCTCCAAAATCTATAGTAATATCGTTATTGCTCTAAGTATAAGGAATCCGCGCGCAAATAGCAAACGGTATCTGTTACGTTTTTGTAAAATATGAGGAAAAACTTTATATTTATTTGCAGTGACAAGCCGGAAGGAATCCGTTATACTGGATCCAGACAGGAAAGACTAACTATTAAATGTCAAGTCTGAAATGTGAGGAGTGGTAAAAATTTTAGACGGATCAAAAAGGGCATAGCAAAGCAGACATCCAGATGGACGCCTAACTGAGCATATAGAAGAATGGATTTACGCAGCGTTACGATATGACTGCTTGGATTTCTCCATCGCGTAAATTAGACGCACCAATTTCTTTGCCGCATGAGAAATTGCAACATTGTAGTGCTTTCCCTCGCCCCGCTTCTTAGCGAGGTAAGCAGCAAAGGCCGGGTCCCAAAGGCAAACATATTTGGTGGCGTTGTAAAGTGCGTAGCGCAGATACCGGGAGCCTCGCTTTTCCATGTGCGAATAGGCTCCAGACAGAGAAAGCTGCCCGGACTGGTAAGTAGAGGGCGACATGCCAGCATAGGCAAGTATCTTATCCGGCGAGCCGAAGCGGGAGAAGTCTCCTATTTCGGCAAGAATCATAGCGCCCATGCGAACACCAATGCCCGGAATCGTTGTAATGGGGGACTGTATTTCATCCATCATGGACTGGATCGCGGTCTCAATGTCTTCAATTTCGGCATCCAGTTCGCGAATCAGGCGGATCGTATGCTGCAATTCCAGAGACTTGGCTGGCATGACAGAGCCGACAGAACATCTGGCAGCGTCTCGAAGCGTTGTTGCCATATCTCGCCCGTAGCGGCCTTTGGAGGCGCCGTATAAGACTGCTTTCAAATGCGTCAGGTGCGCTTCGGCAACCTGTTTGGCGCCGGGAAACTCACTGAGAAGTGCGTAAACGGATGCCATGTGCAGTGTTGGAACCAGCTTTTCCAGTTCTGGGAACAGAATCGTGACCAGGCGGGAAACAGACTGCTTCAGCTTCGCCCGTTCACGAACTTTATCAAAACGGTATCTTGTGAGTGACTTTAGTTCCTCGTTGTGGTATGCTGTGTCTGTGTAGGACTTGAGGTCCACATCAGACATGAGCATAGCTGCAATGGTTCGCGCATCGACACGGTCGGTCTTGGTTTTCCGAAGACTCAGGCTTTTTCGGTAGAGATTGGTGTGCAGCGGATTGATGACGTAGGTGGGTAGGCCTTTGTCAAGCAGAAATCCGAGGATGTTGTAGCTGTAGTGTCCGGTAGCCTCAAGCCCTACTTTTATTTTATCTTCTGGACGGGTGCAGCGGCGAATCGTTTGCAGCAGCATGTCAAAGCCCTCGGCATTGTTTTGGATGGTGAATACATCTGCCAGGACTTCACCTTCCGAGCTGAGGATAAAGCAGTCATGCTTGTCCTTGGCAACGTCAATACCCACGCAAATCATGATGAATACCTCCGGTGTGTTTGTTTGATGCTGGTTCCACAGGACGCTTTACTCTTGTAACCTTGTTCTACATAAACCGTCTGGCGGTATCTAACTGATGAACAATACTGTAAAGGGCTGTGGTTGGAGCCTTTCCTGAACCGTCTTGCGGTAGGAGGAAGTAACCAATCCACAGCATCCCTTACAGTGTAGCACAGCCCTTGGAGAGGGGCTCTAATAACTACTACTCTATAATACAAGGATATGGTACGGTTCTTGGGGTCAGCAACAATGCTGTTGTACTTCTGACCGCCGGAATTGCCCTTGAACTCGTCCAGCGAGACTACCTCCGGAAGTTCTTTGGGTTTGTGGTTTACACATCTGAAATAGCGCATAGCGGTTACGCCGGACACATTGAAACGGCAGCCGATTTCCTTAGCGGACACGACCTTTTCAAAGGCGTGGATGATCTCTGCCACCAGCCGGCTGGTGACGCGGTAATAGCGGGGCAGGAATGTGTTATCCTCAAAGAATCGCTTGCCGCAGCTACAGCGGTAGCGGCGTTTACGAAGGTGCAGGAAGGTATTTCTTGCCAGCGGAACATCCTTGATCGTCTGCATCCGATAGTCGTGTACACGGTCTGTGACAGAGCCGCAGACAGGACAGGTATGCTTTTTT
>JAXEMQ010000132.1:0-6481 GCA_034099845.1 Faecousia sp. | reverse complement strand
GAGTGGTGGAATTGGTAGACTCGCTAGATTCAGGTTCTAGTGTTCACTGCGGACGTGCGGGTTCAAGTCCCGCCTCGCCCACCAAAAGCACGCTTATCGGCGTGCTTTTTCTTTTGACAAAATCATTTGCCCAGCTGATTGAGGTGACTAGGGAAAATCCCTTCAAAAATTGAAAAAACTTTAAAAAACCACTTGCTTTTTTGGAAAGCCTGTGGTAAACTAAATCGGTCTGAAATCAAGGTGAGTCCTCTGCCGCGCAATGCTGGCATGAACGCCTAATATTTAAGGAGGACATTGTAATGGATTTGGTAAAAGCTCTGAACAGCCAGTACATGAAGGAAGAGCTGCCCGAGATTCGGGTTGGCGACACCGTTCGTGTGCACGTTCGCATCAAGGAAGGCGCCCGTGAGCGTATCCAGGTGTTTGAAGGCGTTATCATCGCCCGCAAGCATGGCGGCATCGGCGAGACCATCACTGTTCGCCGCGTCTCCTACGGTGTTGGCTGCGAGAAGGTCTTCCCCCTGCATTCTCCCAATGTGGCCATGATCGAGACCGTCCGCAAGGGCCAGGTTCGTCGTGCCAAGCTGTACTACCTGCGTGACCGCGTGGGCAAGGCCGCTAAGATCAAGGAGAAGGTCTGAGAGACGATTCATAAAAAGAGAGGGCTTTGCCCTCTTTTTTTATGCCAAAAATTGCGTTTCGGCGGAAATTCAAAGTTTGTTTCGGCGGAAATTCAAAGTTTGTCTATGGAAAAATATTGAAAACCATGATATAATGTTCTTCAATGTGTGAATCGGAGGGTGACGCGATGGCCTCGTTTGAGAATAAAGAAAATGCGGAGGAAAAAACCGGTTTTTCCGGGAGCCTTGTGATGTATTTGCACGACCTATGCTGGATGCTGGCTGTGGTAATGATTCTCTTTTTGGTGTTTTTTCGAATTATTGTGGTTTCCGGTCCGTCCATGAAAATGACGCTTCTGGACGGGGACTATCTGCTGCTCATCAACAACCTGTTTTATCGGGAACCGGAGAAGGGCGACGTGGTGGTTGTCAGCAAACAGGATTATGACAACGGAAAGCCCATTGTCAAGCGGGTGATTGCCACAGAGGGCCAGATCGTAGACATGGATTTTGCAAATGGAATCGTCTATGTAGATGGTTTGCCTTTGGAAGAGGATTATATCAATACCCCCACGAACCTTGATGAAGGTTCCGTATTTCCGCAAATTGTTGAAGAGAATCATGTGTTTGTCATGGGGGATAACCGGAACAATTCCAAAGACAGCCGCAGCTTGGAAATCGGCCAGATTGACAAAAGAGAAATATTGGGAAAGGTGGCGCTGCTGATGGTTCCCGGAACGGACCATGGGACGGAAGCCAGAGATATACACAGAATCGGAACGGTGAAATAAATGGAAAACAGTATGAATATTCAGTGGTATCCCGGCCATATGACCAAAACCCGCCGTCAGATCGAGGCGGATCTCAAGCAGGTGGACGCGGTTTGCGAAATAGTGGATGCCCGAATCCCGGTTTCCAGCCGAAACCCGGATATTGACACAATCTGCGGCAATAAGCCCAGAATGATTGTGCTGAACCGGATGGATCTTGCGGATCCTGCCGCAACCCAGAGGTGGCAGACTTATTTTCGGAAAAAAGGTATGGCGGTACTGGCAACCGACTGTAAGACCAAGCGGGGAATCAATGGGTTTACCCCTGCCGCCCGGATGGCCTGCGCGGAAAAGCTGGCCAGAGACGCGGCAAAGGGGATGAATCGTCCGCTGCGGGTGATGGTGGTTGGCATTCCCAATGTGGGCAAATCCACGCTTATCAACCAAATTTCCGGAAGAAAAGGCGCCAAGGCTGAGAATCGTCCCGGTGTGACCAGAGGAAAGCAGTGGGTGACTGTGGATGCCGGACTGCAGCTGCTGGATACCCCGGGTATCCTCTGGCCGAAATTTGAGGATCCGGAGGTAGGCATGATGCTGGCGTTTACCGGTGCGGTGAAGGAGGGCGTCATTGATATGGAGGAGCTGGCCTGCCGTCTTATGGAGTTGCTGCTCCGATACTACCCCTCCACATTGGAGGAACGCTATAGGGTGTCGGCGCCTGCGGGAACGCCGGGCTATGAATTGCTGGAAATGGCCGGAAAGAATCGGGGCTTTTTGCTGGCAAAAGGAGAAATCCATACGGAGCGTATGGCAAAAGTGCTGCTGGATGAATTCCGCAGCGGAAAACTGGGAAAATTTACCCTGGAACAGCCCAAGGAGGAGACAATATGAGTACAGGAAATCTTTGGGAGATTGAGGACCGCTGCAAGGAAGAGGGCTTTCTCTGCGTTTGCGGCGTGGATGAAGCCGGAAGGGGACCTCTGGCCGGGCCTGTGTGCGCCGCAGCGGTAATTCTGCCGGAGCATTTGGAAATTCCCGGGCTAAACGACAGCAAAAAGCTGACGGATAAGCGCCGCCGAGAGCTGTTTCCGGTCATTCAGGAGCAGGCGATTGCCTATGGAATCGGTTTTGCCTCTCAGGAAGAAATTGACAGCATCAATATTTTGCAGGCCACCTTTCTGGCAATGCGCAGAGCGCTGGAACATCTGAAGGTAAAACCTGACCTGGCGTTGATTGACGGGAATCGTCAAACCGATTTTGGCGTTCCCTGCAAGACCGTGGTAAAGGGTGACAGCCTGAGTGCCAATATTGCCGCAGCTTCCGTCCTGGCCAAGGTAAGCCGGGATGATTGGATGCTTCGTGCGGCAGTGGAATACCCGGGCTATGGCTTTGAAATTCACAAGGGCTACGGCACCAAGGCCCATTACGCGGCGCTGGAGCAGCTGGGCCCCTGCGCCATCCATAGAAATACGTTTCTGAGAAAATTCTATGAGCACAAGTAACCTTCTGGGTCCTTGGGGGGAGGCGCTGGCGGCAGAGTATCTGCGAAAGAAGCGCTATACCATTCTGGCTTACCAATTCCGATGCCGGTTTGGAGAAATCGATCTGATCGCAAAAAACAGACAGTATTTGGTATTTGTGGAAGTGAAGCTGCGCAAAAACAGCAGCTTTGCCCAGGCGAGAGAGTTTGTGGATCTGAAGAAACAGGCAAGGATACGGAAAACAGCCATGCTTTATTTGAGCACTCATCCCACAGATCTGCAGCCGCGTTTTGATGTGATAGAAATTTATGCTCCCCAGGGGATGGAAACCCGGAAACCGGAGCTGAATCATTTGGAGGATGCGTTTACATGAGATTCCCGGTATTTGACCTGCATTGCGATACGGCCCTGGCGCTTTTGGGCGAGGATGTGAACCAGGCGGGCAGTTTGGCTTCCAACAAAGGCCATATTGATCTGAACCGGGCCGAGAAGCTGGCCGGTTACTGCCAGTGCTTTGCCTGCTTTACCACGCCCTTTATGGAACAGTGGCATCACATAACGCCCACTCTGGTTTTTGAGCGGGAGATCGCCACCATTCAACGTGAGATTGACAAAAACAAAAATCGGATTTCCATTGCCTATAGCCCGGAGGATGTGATTGCCAACCTGGAAAAGGGGAAGATGTCCGCTATTTTAACCATTGAAGGCCCCGCTGGCTTTGGGTTTGACCCGGAACTGCTGGAAAGCATGTTCCTGGCGGGTTTCCGCATCTCTACACTGGGCTGGAACGAAAGCAATCCGTTGACCGGCTCCAATCAGACGGGAGGCGGTTTGACCGATCTTGGCAAGGCCTATGTACGTCAGGCCCAGAGTCTGGGAATCCTGGTGGACGTGAGTCATATCAGCGACGAGGGCTTCTGGGATATTATGAAAATCACGCAGGCTCCGGTTATCGCGTCTCACTCCAACAGCCGTGCTCTGTGCAATCACAGCAGAAATCTGACGGACGATATGTTCTGCGCGATTCGGGACAGCGGCGGTGTTGTGGGAATCAATCAGTTTGCGGATTTTCTCGGGCAAAAACCCACACTGGATACGGTTTGCGATCATATCTTCCACTTCTTGGAGCTGGATCCGGAGGGAAGACACGTTGCGCTGGGCGGAGATCTGGATGGCTGTGAAGTATTGGCCGAGGGATTTGAGGGCGTTCAGAGCTATGATGCGTTGGCGGACCGGCTGATTGCCCGGGGCCTGGATGCGGCAACGGTACAAAACATCTACTGGAACAATGCTCTGGGGGTGATGGCAACTGCGTTACGCAACAACAAGACAATCTGAGCCTTTGTATGACGGTTCCCGTGCGTTTTGTGAGGATCGGAGCGTGGATGGGGGACTGTATGTACCGGAAAGTATTCCGGCATTCGGCCCAGCGGAGCTGGAACGTCTGGGCGGCGGCAGCGTGAACGCCGCCATTGCGGAGCTCTGGAATGGATTTTTTGATGGACCGATTACACCCTGGGACCTGGATTTTTCCGTGGGCAGAAGCTGGGTGCGGATGAACCCCATTGAGCGCAAGGTGATCCTGGTGGAACCCTGGCACAATCCGGAAGGGGAAATGGAGTATTTCCTCCGTTTTTTGTCGGAGAGAAGGAATGCGCCCTGGGCGTTTTGGGCGAAGACTGCCGCGAAAATCAGCATTCTGGGTTCCTGCCTTGCCATTGCCGGTAGAAACGGAACCCTCGGAAAGCGGGAAAAGGCGGATATTGCGTGCATTTCCGGGGATTTTTCCGGTGTGCTGGCAGCCCAATATCTGAAAATAATGGGCTTTCCGGTTGGAACGGTGGTATGCTGCTGCAATGAGAACAACAGCGTGTGGGAACTTATTCACCTGGGGACCCTGCGCACAGACGGGGTTTGCATCCCTACACGGACAAAGCTTGCGGATACGGTGCTCCCGGAAGGGCTGGAGCATTTTCTCTGGCTTCTGGGAGGAGACCGGTCGGCTGTGGACTTTGCCAAGGCGGCTTATATGGGACTGAGCTATACCCCCTCTGAAGAGGTGCTGAAAGCATTGCAGCGGCAGATCTACGTCAGCGTGGTCAGTGACAACCGAATGGCCTTTGCCGCTGCGGGTCTACTTCAGACAACGAGATGCCTGGTTTCCCCCTATGACGCGCTTTGTTACGCAGGCGTGCAGGATTATCGGGCGAAAAGCGGGCAGAACCGGCTGTGCCTTGTGCTCTCACAGAGGGACCCCCGGCTGGATGCAGAGGTGCTGGCGGACACGCTGGGGATTTCCGGAAAACAGATAGAAGCCTATTTGAGGAGGTGACCGGATGGCACTTTACGCAATGGGAGACCTGCACCTGTGCCTGGGTGCGCCAAAGCCGATGGATGTATTTGGCGGCGCCTGGGTTGGCTATATGGAAAAACTGAAACAGGGTCTATCCGTGATCACCGAAAAGGATACACTGGTCCTTATGGGGGATCTGAGCTGGGCTCTGGACCTCAACAGTGCCGTGGCAGACTTCGCCTGGATCAATGAAATCCCGGGAAGAAAGATTATTCTGAAGGGCAATCACGATTACTGGTGGAGTACCCAGGCAAAATTTACGAAGTTTTGCCTGGAAAACGGGTTTTCGGATCTGAACCTTTTGAATAATAACTGCTATTTTTACGATGACTGGGCCATTTGCGGCACCAGGGGCTGGTTTTTTGAGGAGGAACGGTCGGGAGACCATGATGAAAAGGTGTTTCGACGGGAACTGATCCGTCTGGAAGCCTCCCTGAAAGCAGCGGGGGATCGGGGAAAAATGGTGTTTCTGCACTATCCGCCCCGATACAAGGGCTATACCTGCCGGGAAATCCTGGATCTTCTGGAAAGCTACGGGGTACGGCAGTGCTTTTACGGGCACCTGCATGGTGCCAGCCATAAGCTGGCCATGGAAGGAACCTGGGACGGCATCGAATACCGACTTCTGTCAGCGGACTATCTGAATTTTCAGCCTTACATTGTAAAAAAATGAAAAGTTTTTTCAAGAAAAGTGTGGACAAGACCGTATATTTTTGATAGAATATATCGGCTATGTATCGGCATCCCCGAAAACTGCGGCTTTCAGCCGGGAAAGTGGCTGTTTGTTTCGGTGAAAGCTTTGGAAAGTTCGGAATATACTTTTGTAGCTTTTCAGGGTGACCCTGGGACACGGTAATCACGGCGGACGGAGCAGGCTGCGGGATGCCCAGACAATTTAAAGAAAGGGTGCGTCCAGCGTACCTATCAGGAGGAATACACAAATGCAAGTAAAGAACATTGAGAAGAAGGGCAACCAGGCAACTGTCGTTGTTGAGATCGACCATGAGCTGATGGAGTCCGGTGTGAACAAGGCTTACATGAAAGCCCGCAAGAACATCATAGTTCCCGGTTTCCGTAAGGGCAAGGCACCCCGGAAGATGATTGAGGCTCTGTATGGCGCCCATGTTTTCTATGAAGACGGTCTGGAGGAGATCTTCGGAGAGGTCTATGATTTTGCCATTGCCAAGCAGGATTTCAAGGCCATCGGCCGTCCCAGCCTTACCGACATGCAGATTGCCGATGACAACACCGTTACCC
>JAXEMQ010000121.1:0-11100 GCA_034099845.1 Faecousia sp. | reverse complement strand
CAGGTTGAGGCAGCGCTTGATGGCGCCGTAGAAATCGTCGGCATTGTAGCTCTGGAAGGTAAAGCCCAGACCTGTGTGACCGGCTTCGTCACAGGGCGGAACGGTATCCTTCAGGCCGCCGGTGGCATGGACCACAGGCACGGTGCCGTAGCGCATGGCGTTCATCTGGCTCAGGCCGCAGGGCTCGCTCTTGGAGGGCATCAGGTAGATGTCGCCGGCGGCGTAAACCCGGGCAGCCAGACCCACATTGAAGGTGATCTGGGCGGAAACCTGCTCGGGGAACTGCTCCTCCAGCTCCCGGAAGAAGGTTTCATACTGGGCCTCGCCGGTGCCGATGAGCACCAGCTGGGCATTTTCCTCCCACATCAGCCGCCGGGCGATGTAGCACAAAAGGTCCAGACCCTTGTGCCCTGCCAGTCGGGTGATCATGATCATCATGGGCGTGTCCGGATTTACGGGCAGGCCCAGCTCCTTTTGCAGAGCGGTCTTGCACTGGGTTTTGCCGGGGTGGATTTTGGCGGCGCTGTACTTGGCGGGCAGATTGCGGTCGGTCTCCGGATTGAAGACCTTGGTGTCGATGCCGTTGGTGATGCCCGTCAGCTTCCAGGCGTTCCGGGCCAGGATGCCGTCCAGACCGTGGGCGTAGTAGGGATACATCAGCTCCCGGGCGTAGGTCTCGGAAACGGTGGTCACCAGGTCAGCGGTTTCAATGGCGCCCTTCATCACGTTTACGGAGCCGTTCATATCCAGGCAGCCCCGGTACTCCCAGGGCAGACCCAGCACGTCGTCGAAGAAGCTGGCGTTGGCCCAGCCCTGATACTCGATGTTGTGGATGGTGTACATACACCGGGTATGCTTCAGGGGGGTGGTGTGGTAGGTGGCCTTCAGGTAAACGGGAATCATGGCCGTCTGCCAGTCGTTGCACTGGATCACATCCGGGGTGAATTCCAGGGCCAGGATGGCATCCAGGCAGGCCTTGGAGAAGTAGGCGAACCGCTCGCCGTCATCCATGTCGCCGTAGATGGAGCCGGTGCGGGTGCCGAAATAATAGTCGTTGTCGATGAAGTAGACCTGGAAGCCCCGGGGACAATCCAGGAGCTTCCGCAGGGCGGCGTACTGCTGCCGCCAGCCCATCTGCACCCGGAACTGGGCCACCTGCTCTGTCTCATAGGCGGTATTGGTTTTGATCTTGTTGTAGTAGGGCAGGAACAGAACCACCTGATTGCCCTCGATTCGGCTCAGGGCAGCAGGCAGGGCCTCCATCACGTCTCCAAGTCCGCCGGATTTGGCGTAAGGGGCCGCTTCCGATGCGCAGATGGCAATTTTCATACGGTCTCCCCCCGCTTGATGACAATGGGATTGTTGCGGGTGCCGATGAGCTTCGCGCCGGGACGGACGGTGATGTTCTTGTCCAGAATCACGTTCTTCAGCTCCGCGCCTTCGCCGATGACGGTGTCGTTCATCACGACGCAGTCCTCAATATGGGCGCCGGGGGCCAGGGTTACCTGACGGAACAGGATGGAATCCTTGGCGGAGCCGCCCAGTATACAGCCGTCGGCCACCATGCAGTTGTCGATGCTGCTGTCCGCGCCGTAGTAGGAGGGAACGCGGTCACGCACCTTGGTGTAAACCGGGTGTACCCGCTCGAAAATGTCCTTGTGTACCTCGGGCTTCAGCAGGGCCATGGAGTTTTCAAAGTAGTCCTGCACGCTCTCGTTGTACAGCGTGATGCCCTCGAACTCAAAGGCGTTGACGCTGACCTTGCCGCTCTGCCAGCCGCCCAGGATCAGATCCCGGTCCATGTGGAAGGCGTTGTGGGCCATGCATTCCCGGACCATATTGATCAGCCACTTCTTGGTGGTGACAAACAGATCCAGGGAGGCCAGGTATTCGGGAGACGCGGCGTAGTCCACCACAATGTCGGTGACTTCCTTGTTCTCGTCCAGGGTTACCGCCAGGTCCAGCATCCGCTTGCTGTTGGCAACGCCCCGCTTGACCACAACGGTGATGTCCTTGCCGCTCTTGATGTGGTCGGCCAGAACCTTCTTCAGGTCGATGTTGTAGGTAACGGCGGAGTCCACCAGGAATACGTACTCGTCTTCCTTGCCGTATTCCAGGAAGGGCAGGGCGTTGTACAGGCTTTCCAGCTTGCCCCGGTAGCTGTGGGTCTGGGAGTTGGCGTAGGGGGTGATGTACTGCAGGCCGCCCTCGCCCAGCTCCAGGCCCCACTCTTCACCGTCGCCGATGTGGTCCATCAGGGACTGGTAGTTGAACCGGGAGATAATGGCCAGGTGGTGTACACCGGCCCAGCTCAGGTTGGTGAGGCCGAAGTCTACCTGACGGTAGCGGCCGCCAAAGGGAATGGAAGCGATGGACCGCTTGGCGGTCAGATCGCCGATATTGGCATCATTGGTGAAGATAATACCCATTACGTTCATAGCGTTCACCCTCCTTACATCATTTCGCCGGGCTTCAGCACGGCGTTTTCTTCCACAACGGAACCCTTGGAGGTAACGCTGATCTGCATTTCTTCACCGGGTCCGTAGGCACCGCCAACCACGGCATTCTTGCACACCCGGCTGTTTTCACCCAGGATGGCATGGCGGACAATGGCGCCGGCCTCAACGACCACACCGGGCATCACCACGCTGTCTTCCACAACGGCGCCGGGACCGATCTTGCAGCCCACGGAAACAACGCTGTGGCGGACCTCGCCTTCTACCTCGCTGCCTTCGGCGATGAAGCAGTCCACGGTCTTGGCGGAGGAGGCGATGAAGGAGGAGGGCAGGGCGCTGTTGCGGGCATAGATCTTAAACCGCTCGCCCCGGAGGTTGAATACGGGATCCTTGCCCAGCAGCTCCATGTTGGCTTCCCACAGGGAGTTGATGGTTCCCACGTCCTTCCAGTAGCCGTCGAAGGGGTAGGCCATCATCTTGTGGCCCTGGTTCAGCAGGTTGGGGATGATGTTCTTGCCGAAGTCGTTGGAGGACTTGGGATCGTCTTCGTCCTCAATAAGGGCGGCTTTCAGCACCTGCCAGTTGAAGACGTAGATGCCCATGGAGGCGTTGGTGGACTTGGGACGGGCAGGCTTTTCCTCAAACTCGTAGATGGACATATCGGGGTTGGTGTTCAGAATGCCGAAGCGGGAAGCCTCTGCCAAGGGGACGTTCCGCACGGCGATGGTGCAGGAGGCCTGGTTCTTCTCGTGGTACTCCACCATGGCGGCGTAGTCCATTTTGTAGATGTGGTCGCCGGAGAGGATGACCACATAGTCCGGATCGTACCGATCGATGAAGTCGATGTTCTGGTAGATGGCGTTGGCGGTGCCCTTGTACCAGCCGCTCTTCTTGTCGTGGCGCTCGTAGGGGGGCAGAACCTGGGCGCAGCTGTGGGTCTTGTTCAGATTCCAGGGCTGGCCGTTGCCGATGTATTCGTTCAGCTCCAGGGGCTGATACTGGGTCAGAATGCCCACGGTGTCGATGCCGGAGTTGACGCAGTTGCTGAGGGGGAAGTCGATGATGCGGTACTTACCGCCGAAGGGGACGGCAGGCTTGGCGGTTTTCTCCGTCAGGACCTTGAGCCGGCTGCCCTGGCCGCCGGCCAGAAGCATTGCAATGCAGCGTTTTTTCTGAAAATACATGGTCACAGCTCCTTATGTGAAGATAAATATAACCGTTGGAAAACGCCGGAAGAGCAGGCGCCAAATCCGGTGCCGATTTCTGGAAAAAGTTGATTTTGACACAAAACCGGCATTCTTCTCCACGGATAACATATCATACTTTTTTCATTTCCGAAAGTGACATTTTGCCTAAATAATTCCCGAAACTTTGTGCATGATCCCTAAACTCTGGCCATGGAATTGGAGAAATACTGGGAATTTCGACCGAATTCGTGGATTTTTCCAACCAATAGACATCCAAGAGACGGCCGAATTTCAGCCCGCAGTCCCGAAAAAGCCCGCATTGGCGGTAGCCCAGCTTTTCGTGGAAGCGCAGGCTCCGGCTGTTCTCCCCTGTAATGACGGCGTAAAGCACCCGGTAGCCCATCCGGAACAGAAGATCCTCCAGAATTCCGTATAGGATTTTCCCCACGCCCCTGCCCTGGGCCCGGGGGTCTAAGTAGATGGAGGGTTCGGCGCACCAGCGGTAGGCCGCCCGCTCAAAGGGCAGGCTGGCGTAGGCATAGCCCAGGACCAGGCCCGCCTCCTCATACACCAGCCAGGGAAATTTTTCCGTGATGCCGTAAAATCGTTGGGTAAACTCCGCAAGGGTGGGCACCTCATACTCAAAGGTCACGGTCGTGGAGCGGATATAGGGCGCATAAATATCCAGTATCCGGGGAATATCGGAAGGATCGGCAAGACGAACCATGTTTATCCATCCCTTTCTTTTTTGTACCATTTTATGCCCTGCCCCGGGCACTGTCAAGGTTGACTTTTGGCCGGAATGGGGATAGAATAAGGGCAGTATGTGTAAACAAAGGAGGGATACCCATGGATGCCGGAGGAAGCGGCAATATACCCGGCCGAAGTAGACGCCTGCCCGACATCCGCCGGGCAAGCTGATCTGCTTTGCGCCAATATAAAAACTTTATATTGGAGGTAATCAAATGGCAGAACGCTTTGAACTGGTCGAAAAGGCCCTTTTGAAGATGCTCTCGGAGAAGAAGTATGCCTCTCTGCGGGACATCCTGGTCACCATGAACCCCATCGACGTGGCCGGTCTTTTTGACGATCTGGAAGAAAAACAGATTCCCGTCATGTTCCGTCTGCTTCCCAAGGAGCAGGCGGCGGAAACCTTTGTAGAAATGGAACCGGATGCCCAGCAGCTGCTGATCCAAGGCTTTTCGGACAACGAGCTCCGGGAAGTCCTGGATGAGCTGTATGTGGACGACGCGGCGGACCTGGTAGAGGAAATGCCCGCCAATGTGGTGCGCCGGATTCTTGCCCAGGCGGACCCGGAAATGCGCCAGTCCATCAATCAGATTCTTCGCTACCCCGAAAACTCCGCCGGCGCCCTGATGACCATGGAGTATGTGTCCCTGCGGCCGGAAATGACCGTGGAGGAGGCCATCCTCCGTATCCGCCGGCAGGGTGTGGATAAGGAAACCATCTATACCTGCTATGTGCTGGACAGGGACCGGACGCTGCTGGGCATTGTCACCGTCAAGGACCTGCTCCTGGCGGAAAGTGACGACACGGAGATCAGGGAGATCATGACGGAAGCCGTTATCTCCGTCAATACCCAGGACGACCAGGAAGAGGTCGCCAAGATGTTCTCCAAGTACAATTTCCTGGCTCTGCCGGTGGTGGATACGGAAAGCCGGATGGTGGGCATCGTCACCTTCGACGACGCCATGGACGTTATGGAAGAAGAGGCCACCGAGGATATGGAAATCATGGCCGCTATGACCCCTTCCGAAAAGAGCTACCTGAAGAGCACTCCCTTTGATCTGTACAAGCACCGGATCCCCTGGCTGATGCTGCTGATGGTGTCGGCCACCTTTACGGGTATGATCATCTCCTCCTTCGAAAGCGCTCTGGCGCTGCTCCCCGCCCTGACCGCCTTTATCCCCATGCTGATGGATACCGGCGGCAACTGCGGCTCCCAGTCCTCCGTTACCATCATCCGCTCCCTGAGCCTGGACGAGCTGGAGTTTTCCGACCTGCTCACCGTCCTGTGGAAAGAGGTCCGCACGGCGCTGCTCTGCGGCCTGACGCTGGCGGCCCTGTGCTTCGGTAAGGTGCTGCTGGTGGACCGGCTGCTGATGGGCAATACCAGCATCAGCCTCAGTGTGGATCTGGTGATCTGCCTGGCCCTGGGTGTGACCGTGGTCATCGCGAAGATTGTGGGCTGCAGCCTTCCCCTGCTGGCCAAGAAGCTGGGCTTTGACCCGGCGGTGATGGCCTCCCCCTTCATCACCACCATTGTAGACGCCCTTTCCCTGCTGGTCTATTTCCTGTTCGCGAAGACCATTCTGGGACTGTAAGCAAAAACGGACCTGCCGCGCAAAATGCTTCGCGGCAGGTTTTTTTGCGGAAAAATATCCGGTTGTTATTGCCAAGGCACCGGGGATATGGTAAGATATTCCTGTCATTTTATGCCGAAAAGGCGAGAAAGGGGATTTCTATGGGGAAATTTGTAATTCGCACCGTCAATACAGGCTTCAAGTTTGATCTGAAGGCAACCAACGGACAGGTGATTCTGACCTCTGAAGTCTATACCACCAAGGCGGCCTGCCAGAACGGCGTGCAGAGCATTATGAAAAACGCGCCGGCGGCCAATGTGGAGGATCAGACCGTTGAGGGGTTTGAAACCATGACCCATCCCAAGTTCGAAATGTACCAGGACAAGGCCGGTGAGTACCGCTTCCGTCTGAAGGCCCGCAATGGCGAGATCATCGGTGTTTCCGAGGGCTATACCACCAAGGCCAACTGTGTCAACGGCGTGGAGAGCGTCAAGAAGAACGCCGCAGACGCGGAGATTGTGGAAGCGTGACCTCCATGGACATTCAGAAAATGACCGCCGGGCTGGTGGAGAAAATCAAAAACGATCCCGCGCTGCTGTCCCAGTTCCGAGAGAATCCCGCGGCTGTGGTGGAAAAGCTGATCGGTGTGGATCTGCCTGAAGCCCAGCTCCGCCAGGCCGCGGAGCTGATCAAGACGAAAATCGATCTGGACAAGGCTTCCGGTCTGCTGGGCAGTCTGTTTGGAAAGTAAATACCCGGCCGCGCCGCGAAACACCCCAAAGAACAACAAATCGGTCAGCACCCGGAAGGGGTGCTGACCGATTGCTTTTTGTGAAACGGGGGGAAATGCTCTTTCGGCGGGTTATTCCTCCGGGAAGGCCTGGGCGCCCTGGAACTCCACGTGCAGGGGCAGGATTTCCCAATTGTGCTGGGTGATGGTGGGTAGCTTTCCGGCAAGCTTTTGGGAGAGCCCCTTGTCCCGGGTGATGCACAGCAGGGTGGGTCCGGCGCCGCTGAGGCAGAAGGCCGCGCCGTAGGTCCGGGCCAGGGCCTCAATTTTTTCGTAGTCCGGGATCAGCTTTTTCCGGTACTTCTGGTGGAGCCGGTCCTGCATGGCGTTGCGCAGCAGCTTCTCGTCTCCCAACTCCAGGGCCTTCAGCACCATGGCGCCGTGGGAAATGTTGTAGATGGCATCCGCCCGGCTCACCTGCTCGGGAAGCACGGAACGGGCCAGGGTGGTGGGCAGGTCAAAGTCCGGGATGAGGGCCAGAAATTCCCAGCTGGGATGCAGGGGAAAGCTGACGGTAACAGGCAGGCCGTTGTCCACCATGGAGGCGGTAAGGCCGCCGTAAAAGGCGGGAGCCAGGTTGTCCGGGTGGCCTTCCATGGCGTTGGTGATGTTGAGCAGACCCTGGGTGCTCAGCTTGCTGCCCCGCAGCACATTGGCGCCCATGGCACCGGCCACCAGCAGGGCTGCAGAGGAGCCCAGACCCCGGCAGATGGGGATATGGGCGTCGATGTGGATTTTCACGCCCCGAACCTCCTCGCTGAGGGAGGCCAGCACGGCGCAGTAAGAGGTGTAGGCCAGATTGTCGGGCCCCTGGTAGGCCTCGTCGCAGCCGGTAATCTCCAGACCGGCGTCCGTTTCTTCAAAGGTCACATCGGTGTACAGTCCCAGGGCGCAGCCGAAGGCATCAAAGCCCGGGCCCAGGTTGGCGGTGGTGGCGGGTACACGGACGGTTACACGTTTCATTCTCTCTCCTCCGATTTACATAACTTAGGAGTTATTGTCGCCTTTGCTCTGGGGCTTGGGACCTCTGCGGTAGCCCCGGTAATTCCGGCGGCGGGGGCGGCCGGTGTTTTCCGGACCTTCTCCGGGAGCCTGGTCCTGCTTCCGGGCGGGTTTCTGGGCCTCGGCGGGATTGGGGCCGGCGTCCTTTTTGCCGCCGCCCCGACGGGATCTGCCGGGCGTTCCCTCGGCCCTGGGCTTCTGGGGCCTCAACTCGGAGTCGGGGGCGGCTTCGGGGTGGTCCTCCGGTACCTCCCGGCGGGGCTTTTTGCCGCCGCCCCGGTGGGGGTTCTGCTTCCGGGGGCTCCGCTCCTGGGGGGCTTCCTCAACAGCGGCTGCTTCCTCCGCAGGCGCGGCCTGCCGCTCCTCGGCGATGGTATCGGTGGAATAGCGGAACCGGATGGATTCCAGCACCGGGCCGTCCTCTTCCTCGGCGGGCTTCCGGGGGGCCTTCCTGCCGCTGCCGGAGATGGGCGCCAGGTCCGCGGGGATGGGGGCATCGGTCTTCTTGGCCTTTCCGCTGCGCAGAACGGCCACTTCCGTGTTTTCAAAAACGCCGATGGTTTCCGGGTTGTTTTCCATGCGGACCTTCACTCGCTGGCGCAGAATATCCGCTTCCACAACGGTGCCCCGGCCCTCGGGGGTATCCACAAAGGATTCCGGCTTGGGGCTGGTGCGGATCAATGCCTCATAGGTGTCCTGCTCGTACTTCAGGCAGCACATAAGCCTTCCGCAGGTGCCGGAGATCTTGGTGGGGTTCAGGCTCAGGTTCTGAGACTTGGCCATCTTGATGGATACGGGCTGGAAATCGTCCAGAAAGCTGGCGCAGCAGAAGGGCCGGCCGCAGATGCCCAGTCCCCCCACCATCTTCGCCTTGTCCCGGACGCCGATCTGCCGCAGCTCGATCCGGGTGTGGAAAATACCGGCCAGATCCTTGACCAGATCCCGGAAGTCCACCCGCTCGTCGGCGGTAAAGTAGAAGAGAATTTTGCTGCCGTCAAAGGCGCACTCGGCGCAGACCAGCTGCATATCCAGCCCGTGTTCCTGGATCTTCTGGGCACAGACGCTTTCCGCCCTGGCCTCCTTGGCGCGGTTTTCCGCCACGATCTTTTCGTCCTGGGCGGTGGCAAGCCGCAGCACCTTCCGCAGGGGGGCCACCACATCCTTTTCGGGGATCCGGTGGATGCCGGAGGCGCACACCCCGTATTCGGCGCCCCGGGCGGTGTCAATAATCACATGGTCGCCCTGGACGCAAGGGATGTCCGCGGGGTCGAAGAAGTAGACCTTCTGCCCGGGGCGGAACTGAATATCCACAACGGATACCAGGGAATTGTTCGTTTCTTCCATGATTTGCTCCTTATATCATCGCAGTGCCCAGGCCAGAAATCCGCATACGGCGGCCGGGGACACGTTGCTCAGGGTGTATTCCCTGGCTTTTTTAACGGTTTCATACATGGCGTACAGGTCCCGGCTTTCCCGGCTGGCAGCCAATGACCTTGCCAGGGGCGATACGGCCTGGGATCCGCAGGCGGTAGCCAGGGCGCTTTCCAGCAGCTCCTGCCAGAGCTTCAGGGTATCGGCCAGGGCATCCCGCTTCCATTTCTCCATGGGCACCAGCACCTGGGTCAGCTTCAGGCTGTCCCGCCTGCACAGGGCATCCACCAAAAGCCGGGTTTCCTCCGGTATCTGACTGCCCGCTGCCAGCAGTGCCTGGGCCTGGCCCAGAAAACCACCGCTGCGGCTTGCCGCTGCCTGCAGGTCCTCCGGCTCCGCCTGGGGAAACTGCCGGGCAAGGGCCTCCAGAAGAACGTTCCGGGGCAGGGCCTGCATCCGGATTTCCGTGCACCGGGAACGGACGGTGGGCAGCAGGGCGTCGGGATTGGTGGTCAGCAGGACAAAGACCCCATAGCCCGGGGGCTCCTCCAGCACCTTCAGCAGGGCGTTCTGTCCGGGAATGCCCATATCCTGGGCCCGGGGGAAAAGGTAGAGCTTGTGCTCGGATTCGTTGGGCAGTACATACATATCCGCCCGGGCCTGGCGGATCAGATCCACCGGCACGGTTTTCTTTTCCGGGTCGTCCACGGTGATAAAATCCGGGTGCACCCCCTCCAGAACCTTCCGGCAGGCGGCGCACTTCCCGCAGGGCTTATCAGTCCCGGTGCAGAGAATGGCTGCGGCCAGCAACCGGGCCAGGGTATGCTTTCCGGAGCCCTCCGGGCCGGAGATCAGATAAAAGTGGGAAATCCGGCCCTTTTTCAGGGCCAGACCCAGATTTTCCTTGGTTTGGCCGTTGCCCAGCAGCGCGTCAAAACTCATCGCTTAGCCCCACAGCGCGGACAGCATGGGAATGATCTGCTTCTTCCGGCTCATAACCCGGGGCAGGAACACGGTGTTCTCCTTGGGGGCCACGCCAAAGGCCTGCTGGATGGTGTCGTCCTCGCCCAGGTAAATGAGCTGGGTGCCCTCCAGCAGCACGTCGGTGAGCATCAGGATCATCATGGTCAGCTTTTCCTTTCTGGCCTGTTTGCGCATATGGGTCAGGAAGTCTTCCTTCCGTTCCAGCATGGTGGGGCTGTCCACACAGGTGATCTGGCTGACGGCAAAATCGTGGCCGGCGATGTGGAACTCCTTGTAGTCCGTAAACAGCAGCTCTTCGGCGGTTTTGCCCTCCAGAGAGCCGGAGAAAATGGCTTTGCCCAGCTCGTCCAGGGAGACGTTGGCCATTCTGGCCAGACGCTCAGCCATCTTCCGGTCCCGGTCGGTGCAGGTGGGGGACTTGAACATAACGGTGTCCGAGAGAATGGCGGCGGCCATCATACCGGCCATGCCCTTGGAGGGCATCAGCCCCCGGTCCTGGTACATTCCGGCGAGAATCGTATTGGTGGAGCCCACGGGCTCGTTGCGCACATAGATGGGGTTGGTGGTCTGGATGTCGGCCAGGCGGTGGTGGTCGATGATTTCCAGAATTTCGGCCTCTTCCAGACCGGGAACGGACTGGGCGGCCTCGTTGTGGTCCACCAGCACCACCCGTTTCCGGCGGGGCCGCAGCAGATGGTACCGGCTTAACAGACCCGCGATCTTTTCCTCTTCGTCCAGAATGGGGTAGCTGGATTCCCGGTGCTTGAGAACCAGCTCCTTCACGTCGTCCACCCGGTCCTCCAGATGGAAGCAGACCAGTCCCTCCTTGCGGCAGATCCGGCCGATGGGGGTGGACTGGAAGATCATCCGGGTGGCCCGGTAGGCGGCGTAGGGGGTGGAGATGATGCAGGTGGTGGTGGGGAGCCTGCGCATTTCCTCGTCCAGCTCCGCCTGGCAAAGTACCAGGGCGGTGACGTTCATTTCCA
>JAXEMQ010000116.1:0-21117 GCA_034099845.1 Faecousia sp. | reverse complement strand
CCAGCGGGCTCTGCGGGAAATCTACCTGAAGGGCTTCGGCCTGTGCATCCGGGAAAGCCAGCCCTGCGCGGTGATGACCTCCTACAATCTGATCAACGGCGTCCACACCTCCGAAAGCCGGGAGCTGACCCAGGACATTCTGCGGTGCGAATTCGGCTTCCGGGGCATCGTGATGACGGACTGGGTGGTGGGCGGTTCCATGCTGTACAACAGCAAAAAGCACCCCATGCCCAACGCGGGAAAGGTGGCCGCCGCTGGCGGCGACCTGTTTATGCCCGGCTGCCAGGGAGATTACAACCGCTGCCTGGCCGCCCTGCGTTCCGGGGTTCTGACCCGGGTTCAGCTGGAGCAAAACGCCACCCGGGTCCTGCACCTGGCCAAGCGGCTCACCGGGAAATAGGGCGGTCCTCCGCCCGGCGGATGGGCGGCACGCCGGGCCGCGGCGTCGGGCCGGCGTGGTGAACGAGAAAATACACTGGAATGAAGTCCGCTCTCAGCATCAAAAAGGGCTGTCTCAAAATGATTTTCGCAAATCATTTTGAGACAGCCTCTTTTCATGGATATTCGGGAGCTCTTGCCCGTCAAAATGTCACGGTAATCTTCGTTCCCTTTCCCAGAGTGGAAATCAGCTCCAGCCGGGCATCGTGAATCTGGACAATGTGCTTGACAATGGCCAGTCCCAGACCGGTGCCGCCGGTTTCCCGGGAACGGCTCTTGTCCACCCGGTAGAACCGCTCAAAAACCCGTTCCTGGGCCTCCCGGGGGATGCCGATGCCGTTGTCCTCCACCACGAAGGCCGGTCTTCCCGCATCCTTGACCGTCACCTGGACATAGCCCCCCTCCCGGTTGTAGCGGATGGCATTCTGAACCAGATTTTCCATCATTTCTTTGATGAGCTCCCGGTCTC
Source organism: Faecousia sp. (assembly GCA_034099845.1). Classification (GTDB taxonomy): domain Bacteria; phylum Bacillota; class Clostridia; order Oscillospirales; family Oscillospiraceae; genus Faecousia. The sequence continues at coordinate 20,210 of JAXEMQ010000116.1, read as the reverse complement.
CCTTTGTCTCCGCCTCCCGGCCGAAGCACTGGAGCCGGATGCGGCCTGCGTCCGCCTGCATCTGCAAATTGCCGCAGACCTCCCGGGCCAGAGCGAACAGCTCCACCTTCTGGGACTGAACGGGCATTTCCAGCTCGTCCAGCTCCGAGAGCCGGAGGATGTCGTTGATGAGGCTCAGCAGCCGGGCCGCGTTCTTCCGGATCTCATGGGCAAAGCGCACCGTCTGCTCCTCGTCCACCATTTTGTTCTCCACCAGCTCGGCGTAGCCGGAAATGGCCGTCAAGGGGGTTTTCAGCTCGTGGGATACATTGGCCGTAAAATCCTGACGGCTTTTTGCCGCGGCCAGAATCTTTTCGTGCTGGGCCCGGATCTCATGGGCGAAGGGCTCCAGCTCCCGATAGGCGGGCCTCCGTCCCGGCTCATCCAGATGCGCTGCCATCTCCTCAATGGGGGCAATGAGCTGGGCCGTCAGCAGGTGGCTCAAAAGCAGGCAGCCCAGAAAGATTACCAGAATGATCCCCAGCAGCACCGGGGCCGCGGCAAGAAACACACTGCCCATGCTTCTTGCTTCCGCCGCCAGCCGGAGCACCGTGCCCCCGGGGAGGCGCTTGGCGTAGTAAAAGGTGTTCATATTCAGGGTGTCGGATTTGCGGACCGTCTCCCCCGTTCCTTCCGAGAGGGCCATCTGGATCTCCGGCCGGTCAGCATGGTTTGGAAGGCTCCGGGGATCCGTCTCGTTGTCATAGAGGACCCTGCCCTCTCCATCAACCCAGGTAACCCGCAGATCTCCCGCGGGCAGTTCCGGTATGGTCTGGGGATCCTCAAAAACCGTGGAGGCACTGAGCATTTCCGCGGTGACCCGCAGATCCCGGCGGACCTGCTGCTGGAACAGGTTATAGTATACGGTGGTTACGCCCAGGGTGGTCAGCACCAGGGCCACCAGCGCCACAAGCCCCAGCCGGATATTGATTTTCTGCTTCATACCCCGGCCTCCGGGCTGCTTTGCAGCACATAGCCCACATTGCGCACGGTGCCGATCTGCCTGCCGCAGGCCCCCAGCTTCTGCCGCAGGGTCTTGATGTGCATATCCACGGTGCGGGTCTCCCCCTCAAACTCCGTTCCCCAGACGAAGCGCATGATGGCCTCTCTTGACAGCACCATCTCCGCGTTGATCATCAGGTAGCGCAAAAGCTCATACTCCTTGTAGGTCAGCTCCACAGGGCATCCCTCCGCCAGCACCACATGGCGGTCGTGGTCCAGCTGGATGGCGCCCACCCGGAGCTGCTTGCCCCCCTCCTCCCGGGTCCGGCGCAGCAGGGCCTTCACCCGGCTCAGCAGCTCCATAACGGAGAAGGGCTTTTTGATATAATCGTCCGCTCCCTCATCCAGGCCCTTGACCATATCCATCTCCGAGGTTTTGGCGGTTACCATAATCACCGGCAGCCGCCGGGTTGCCGCGTTGGCCCGGAGCCTGCGGACAATCTGACAGCCGTTTTCATCCGGCAGCATCACATCCAGCAGCACCAGATCCGGCAAAAGCACATCCAGGCTCCTGTAAAAATCCGAAGCCCGGCCGAAGGCCTTGACCATGTAGTTGCTGTTTTTCAGGGCGATGGACTCAATCTCCCGGATGTTTTCGTCGTCCTCGACAATGTAGATAAGGGCCATAGGGGCCTCCTTTCGTGGGATCGTTGGGTGGATAAAGAAGGATTTACCTGACTAAGGGAGTGCACTTGGCTCCCCCTCTGGGGGAGCTGGCACGGCGTAAGCCGTGACTGAGAGGGCCCTCTCCGCCCCCTGCGGGGGCACCTCTCCCATAGGGAGAGGCAAGGCGCTGCGGCGCAGGGTTTTTCTTAATCAGGTGAGTTCCCTTTACGGCAGCAGATACTCCTGCCGGAGTCTCGCGTATTCCTGCTGGAACCAGGGGTCAGCTTTCGCGGTGACATCCACATATTCATGGGTCTCAAATTCGTTGCTGTGGACTTCGATCAGACACACCGCCACATTGGAGCAGTGATCCGATACCCGCTCGTAGCCCGTCAGAATGTCTTCCAGAATCAGCCCCGCCTCCAGAGAGCAGGCGCCTCTGCGCAGGCGGTCAATGTGGCGCTGGCGCATTTCCATCGCCAGATTGTCGATGACCTCCTCCAGCGGCTCTACGCCCTTTGCCTTCCGGGTATCGTCGGCGGCAAACACGCCCACCGTCAGATCCAGAATGTCGCTGACCGCCTTTCCGTAGGCGGCAAGCTCCGCCCGGCTCTCCCGGGAGAGGGTAAGCCCCTTGTCATGGAGCTCTTTGGCAGACTCCGCCACATTGATGGCATGGTCGGAGATCCGCTCAAAATCATTGATACAGTGCAGCAGAATGCTGAGGGTCCGGCTGTCCGTCTGATTGAGGTCCCGGGCAGAGAGCTTCACCAGATAGGTGCCCAGCACATCCTCATACTGGTCGGCCTCCTGTTCCTGGGCAATGACCTCCCGGAGCCCGTTCTCGGTATACCCGTCCAGCACCGCCATGGCCTGCTGGAAGGAATTCCTGGCCAGATCGGCCATGTGGTTCACGGCCTCCTTGCAAAGGCTCATGGCAAAGGCAGGCCGGTCCAGGAAGCGCTCGTCCAACACCTGCAGGGGCTCGGGCAGCCGGGGCGCTGCCTCCTTCCCGTTCTCCGGGATGCTGATTTGGGCCAGCCGCACCAGCAGACCAGAGAAGGGGAAGAGCACCACTGTACAGCCGATGTTGAACAGGCTGTGGATCACGGCAATGTCCGCCGCACCGGCGGTATTCTGCAAAAAGGAAAAATGCAGAAACGCGTTGCAGCTATAGAATACCACAGTAAAGAGCAAAGTGCCAACCAAATTAAAATAAAGATGGATGAGGGATGCCCGTCTGGCATTTTTGCTGGCGCCGATGGAAGACAGCAGCGCCGTTACGCAGGTGCCGATGTTCTGGCCCATAATGATGGGAAGGGCGGTGGCGTAGGACACCACGCCGGTAACGCACAGGGCCTGCAAAATGCCCACGGAGGCGGAAGAGGACTGGATCACCGCCGTCAGGAGGGCGCCTGCCAGCATGCCCAGAATGGGGTTGGAGAAGGCGGTGAGCATACCGGTAAAGCCGGGCTCCTCCGCCAGAGGCGCCACCGACGCGCTCATGGTGTTCATGCCGAACATGAGAATGGCAAAGCCCGTCAGAATGCCGCCGATGTTTTTGCGCTTGTCGTTTTCCCCGGCGGTCATGGTCATTACAACGCCCACGGCCGCCAGCACCGGGCAGAAGGAGCTGGGCTTCAGGAGCTTCAGAAACAGATTGCTGCCCTCAATCCCCACCAGGGACAGCAGCCAGGAGGTGACGGTGGTGCCGATGTTGGCGCCCATGATGATGCCCACCGCCTGTCCCAGATTCATGATGCCGGAGTTTACGAAGCCCACCACCATCACGGTGGTAGCGGAGGAAGACTGAATCACCGCCGTGACAAAAAGGCCCAGCAGCACCGCCATCAGCTTCTTTTTCGTCAGCTTTTCCAGAATCTGCTCCAGCCGTCCGCCGGAGAGCATCACCAGACCATCGCCCATGGCAGACATTCCGTAGAGGAACAGCGCCAGTCCGCCCAACAGGTTCAGCAGCCCAAAAATATCCATAGAATACACCTTTTCTTTCCGGGAGGACCCGCCGGGGCTATTCTTTCCTGCAGCCCCGGCGGATAATCATCCGTCCCTGTTTTTCTGTGGATACCTTACCTTTTCTTCGTAAAGCCCAACCTGGTGTTTGTGTAAAATCCATGTAAAATTTACACACTTTACCTTTCCTTTACCTTTCTTTACTTGCGGATTTTACCCGGAGGCGGTAGGCTGGAGCGATCAAAGGAGGGATTTGTATGAAGAAGCTTTGGAACCGGATCGACCGGGAGCCGCTTCCCACGGAAGAAAAATACACCCTGTGCCTGCGGATCCTGGGGGCTTTCTGGGCGCTGATGGGCTTTCTGCTCTGGCTGGTGCTGGAGCTTGTCTGCCGCCCGGGCCTGACCTGGCTGGTGATTCTCACCGGCTATCCCCTGCTGGTTGCCCCGATTCTGGTATTTCTCTACGGCTGCCGCCACCCCTTCCGGTAAACATAAAACCGCGTCCCCGGCAATTCGGGACGCGGCATAGGAGGAGGGGTCACTCGAAGAGCTTGTCGAAAAAGCTCCGGCCCTTGGGGGAATTGTTCTTTTCCAGGGAGCCGTCCAGCTTGCGCAGCAGCTCCTTCTGCTCCCGGGTCAGCTTGGTGGGGGTCTCCACCACAACGGTAAAGCGCAGATCGCCCCGGCGGCGGGAGTTGTTCACCTCGGGGATGCCCTTATCCCGGATGACAAATTCCTTTCCGGTCTGGGTTCCCTCGGGGATGGTGTAGGATACCGGCCCTTCCAGGGTGGGCACCTGAATTTCCGCGCCCAGCGCCGCCTGGGTAAAGCTGATGGGCACGGCGCAGAGAATATCATAGCCATCCCGGACGAAGGTATCGTGGGCCCTCACCCGGATCTCCACCAGCAGGTCGCCGTTGGGACCGCCGTTGGCGCCCACGCAGCCCTCGCCTCTTACACGGACGGACTGGCCGTTGTCCACACCTGCCGGGATTTTGACCTTGACCCGGTTGTTTCTGCGGACCTTGCCCTTGCCCTTACAGGTGGTGCAGGGGGTCTTGATGATCTTGCCCCGGCCGCCGCACTGAGAGCAGGTGGTGGTGGACTGCATCTGCATACCCATAAAGCTCTGGACCACCCGCTCCTGGCCGCTGCCGTGGCAGCGGGAGCAGGTTTCCACCTGGCCGTCGGCGGAGCCGCTGCCGCCGCAGGCGGCGCAGTTCTCGATTCTGGGGGCGGATACTTCCTTTTCGCAGCCGAAAGCAGCCTCTTCAAAGGTCAGCTCCAGCCGGGCCATGACGTTTTCACCCCGGCGGGGCGCGTTCTGGCCGGCACCCCGGCTGCTGCCGCCGCCGAAGAAATCGCCGAATATGTCCGCAAAGCCGCCGAAATCGCCGAAGCCGCCAAAACCGCCGGCACCGGCGCCGGCATTGAAGTTGGGGTCCACCCCGGCGAAGCCGAACTGGTCATAGCGGGACCGCTTTTCGGCATCGGACAGCACCTCGTAGGCCTCGCCCACCTCCTTGAACTTTTCCTCGGCTGCCTTATCGCCGGGGTTCCGGTCGGGGTGGTACTTCATGGCCATTTTCCGATAGGCTTTCTTTATCTCATCGGCGCTGGCGCTCTTGTCGACCCCCAGCACCTCGTAATAGTCACGTTTGTTTTCTGCCATACGTTTCACCTCAATTCATTGACAATTGACAATTGACAGTTGACACCTGGGGATTCCATCATTGTCAATTGTTCATTGTCAATTGTCAATTCGATTCTTCCCCCCGGGGAAGGTACACAGACAAGGGGCGGCCATGTGCCGCCCCTTGGGCTATTCTCAGTCCACGGTTTCGTAGTCGGCATCCACAACGCCGTCGTTGTTTCCGCCGCAGCTGCCGCCGCAGTTGGGATCGCAGCCGGGCTGGCCCTGGGCGCCTGCCTGCTGATACAGCTTCTCGGATACGGCATAGAAGGCCTTCTGGACCTCCTCGGTGGCAGCCTTGATGGCTTCCACATCGGTGCCCTTGTTGACTTCCTTCAGATGATCCACAGCGGCCTGAATCTTGGACTTCTCAGAGGCGTCGATCTTGTCGCCCAGCTCGCCCAGGGTCTTCTCGGTCTGGTAGGCCACCTGGTCGGCAGCGTTGTGGGCATCCACCTCGTCCTTGCGGGCCTTATCCTCGGCAGCGTACTGCTCTGCCTCCCGGACGGCCTTGTCGATGTCTTCCTTGCTCAGGTTGGTGGAAGCGGTGATGGAAATCTGCTGCTCCTTGCCGGTACCCAGGTCCTTTGCGGAAACCTTTACGATGCCGTTGGCGTCGATGTCAAAGGTGACCTCGATCTGAGGTACGCCCCGGGGCGCGGGAGCGATGCCGGTGAGCTGGAAGCGGCCCAGGGTCTTATTGTAGGCGGCCATCTCACGCTCGCCCTGCAGCACATGGACCTCCACGGAGGTCTGGCCGTCGGCAGCGGTGGAGAACACCTGGCTCTTGTGGGTGGGGATGGTGGTGTTCCGGTCGATCAGGCGGGTGAATACGCCGCCCATGGTCTCAATGCCCAGGGACAGGGGGGTAACGTCCAGCAGCAGGATGTCCTGCACGTCGCCGGTGAGCACGCCGCCCTGAATGGCAGCGCCCACAGCCACGCACTCATCGGGGTTGATGCCCTTGAAACCGTCGGAACCGGTGATCTTCTTCACAGCCTCCTGAACGGCGGGGATACGGGTGGAGCCGCCAACCAGCAGAACCTTGTGCAGGTCGGAGGCAGTCAGGCCGGCATCGGACATGGCCTGGCGGACGGGCTTCATGGTGCGCTCCACCAGATCGGCGGTGAGCTCATTGAACTTGGCCCGGGTCAGGGTTACATCCAGGTGCTTGGGGCCGGTGGCGTCGGCGGTGATATAGGGCAGGTTCACATTGGTGGAAACCATGCCGGACAGCTCAATCTTGGCCTTCTCGGCTGCTTCCTTCAGGCGCTGCATGGCAACCTTGTCGCCAGACAGGTCAATGCCCTCTGCCTTCTTGAACTCCGCCACCAGGTAATCCATGATTCTCTGGTCGAAGTCGTCGCCGCCCAGGTGGGTATCACCGGCGGTAGCCAAAACCTCGATGACGCCGTCGCCAATGTCCAGGATGGACACATCGAAGGTGCCGCCGCCCAGGTCGTAGACCATGATCTTCTGCTCGGATTCCTTATCCAGGCCGTAGGCCAGAGCCGCGGCGGTGGGCTCGTTGATAATCCGCTTCACATCCAGACCGGCGATCTTGCCGGCGTCCTTGGTGGCCTGACGCTGGGCGTCGCTGAAGTAGGCGGGAACGGTGATGACCGCCTCGGTAACGGGCTGGCCCAGATAGCTTTCCGCGTCAGCCTTCAGCTTCTGCAGGATCATGGCGCTGATCTCCTGGGGGCTGTACTTCTTGCCGCCCAGCTCTACATGGTAGTTTTCACCCATGTGGCGCTTGATGGAAGAGACGGTGCGGTCGGCGTTGGTAACCGCCTGACGCTTTGCCACCTGACCCACCATACGCTCACCGGTCTTGGAGAAGGCCACCACAGAGGGAGTGGTCCGGGCGCCTTCCGCGTTGGCGATGACAACGGGTTCGCCGCCTTCCAGAACGGCAACACAGGAATTGGTTGTACCAAGGTCAATACCGATAATCTTAGACATAATAATTTCCTCCTATTATAAATGAAAAGTTGATACGTTTTACTTGGCTCCCCCTTTGGGGCGGTGCGTCGCGCAGCGAATCTAATGAAACAATTGCCGGTGGCAATTGCTCCTTAATTCGTTGCTGGCACGGCGCAAGCCGTGACTGAGAGGGGAATTCCGGTGAGGTATTTCCCCTCTCCGCCCCAGTTTGAGAACTGGGGCACCTCCCCCACGGGGGGAGGCAAGGCACCTACGGTGCTTTGTCAATTGTCCATTAGTTTGCCACCTGAACCATGGCGAAGCGGACGATTTTCTCGCCCACCTTAAAGCCCTTCTGGAACACCTGGGCAATCACATTTTCTCCCAGGCCCTCATCCTCCGTGTGCATCACCGCGTTGTGGAGGTTGGGGTCGAAGCTGTCGCCCACCGCGCCGAAGATTTCCACACCCAGGCCGGTAAAGATTTTTACCAGCTCGTTCATGGTCAGCTCCACGCCCTTTTTGTAGGCGGCGTCCTCGGTGGGCTGGTTCAGGGCCCGCTCCAGGTTGTCGTATACCGGGAGCATTTTTTCCACGGCATCGGCCTTTCCGTTGCCGTAGGAGGCCTCCTTTTCCTTTACTGTGCGCTTGCGGAAGTTGTCAAACTCCGCGGCCAGCCGCAGGAAGCTGTCGTGCTCGGCGTTGTACTTTTCCTCAAAGGGATTGGTTTCCGGTGTTTCGGCTGTCCCGGGTGCTTCCGGCGCTTCGTTTGCTTCCGGCGTCTCCCGGACTTCCGCTTCCGGAGGGGTGTTTGCCGTTTCCTCCCGGGTGGTCTCCGGCTGGTTCTGCTGCTCTTTCTTGGCCACGCTTATGCCTCCTTATGATCGTCAGCGTCCCCGGTTCCCTGGGGAAGCTGCTTGGTTTCGGGTTTCGCGAATGCCTTGCTCAGGCTTTCGGCGAAGTAGCTGAGTCTTGCGGTTACCTTGGCGTAATCCATACGGGTGGGTCCCACCACGCCGATCATGCCCTGCATACCGTCGCCGATGTCAAACTTCGTCATCACCACGCTGGTATCCTTCAGCTCCTGGGCCACGTTCTCCGGGCCCACCAGAACCTTGGTGCCGTTCTCACTCTGCATGATGGCGGGAAGATTGCTCAGTGTATCTTCATCGATGGATTCCAGCACCTTCTGGGCTTTGTCCACATCCCGGTACTCGGGAAGTCCCAAAAGCCTTGCCTGACCGGCCACCGCCACATTGGTGCTGCCCTGATGCCGGAGCAGCTCACAGACAAAGTCCACAATCACGGGCACCAGGCTGGCGGCGTTTCCTGCCGAGCGCATCACCTTATCCAGAAGCTGGGCGGTGAACTCCTCGGCGCCGATGTCGGTCATGGCGCTGTTCAGCACCGCGCCCAGGACCTTCAGGTCCGCCTCTTCCACGGAAACGGGAAGCTTGATGAGCTTGTTGAACACCTCATCGCTGTTCAGCATCACCACCAGGATGAAGCTGCCCCGGCCTGCCAGGATCAGATCGTACCGGCTAACGGTTGCGCTCTTTCTTCTGGCGGCGGCGGTGATGGCAGGAAGATCGGTGGCCTGGGATACCAGTTTTGCCACCTTTTCCACCAGTTTATCCACCTTCTGAACTTTTTCTTCAATAGCGGTGTTGATGGATCTGGTTTCGTCCACGCTCAGGCGGTAATCCATCATCAGCTCATCCACATACAGCCGGTAGCCGGCAGCCGAGGGGATCCGGCCCGCGCTGGTGTGGGGCTGCTCCAGATAACCCATGGCAGTCAGGTCTGCCATTTCGTTTCGGATGGTTGCGGAGGAATAGTTCATGTCCGGCAGCTCCGTGATGGCCTTGGAACCCACAGGCTCGGCGGTGCGGATATACAGGTCTACCACGCTGCGCAGGACCTTCTTTTTTCGGTCGGTCAGCTCCATGCCGATTCCTCCTTTCCTTCTTTAGCACTCACTATTCCTGAGTGCTAAGCAAACTATACTACAGAGTGCTAAAAATGTCAAGTGCCATGGTTGTGAACTCTTTTTGAATTTTGCGCCCGCAGGGCCCTTGGCTCTCCCTCTGGGAGCGGTGCGTCGCGCGGCGAATCTCATAGTGATGATTGCCAGTGGCAATCATTCCATAATGTATAGGCGGCAGCCCGAAGGGGCTGCCGGAGAGGGCCCTCTCAGCCGGCTGCGCCGACAGCTCCCCCAGAGGGGGAGCCAAGGCCTTGCCAGGGCCGGATGGCCGGAAGTACAGCAAACCCCCCGCGGTTTTGGGACCGCGGGGGGTTTTTGGTTCTATGAAAGACGGTTCGATTGGGTCGGGCTTACAGCACTGCCGGGGTCCATTCCGCGGCGGCGCCGCCTCCGCCGGAGCTGCCGCCGTCTCCGCCGCCTCCGCCGCCCTCCTGGGGCTGCTGGACGGGAAGCCGGGTGGTCCGCAGGGTCTGCGTGGAAGCGTAGCCCGTGAGCTCACCTGCCTGAATCAGGCTCACCTCCCCTGCCGTCCACAATACGCGGATGGCGGTGTTACCGTAGACATGCTTCACCGGCTGGCCCTTCAGCAGGATGTTGTCGTAGAGATAGCAGTTGATCCCCGCGAAGCCGTCCCAGCTTTCAAAGGCCGGATCCGTGTCCTTCTGCACCCAGGCCTCCGGGAGGTAGACATACGTATCCTCTTCCAGAATGGCCACATACCCCGGAAGCTCCGGGGCAAAGCCCTCCTCGGCCACCAAAAGCACGGTTTCGCCCGGCTGGTAATACCTGTAAACCAGGCGGGCATTGTCCGCCAGTACCTGGGCGCTGCCGGTTTTCACTTCGTCTGCCAGCAGATGGAGCTTGCCGAACACAGCCATCTGAATGTCTCCGCCGTCCTGGCCCGTGGAGCCGCCGGAGGAACCGCCGGAGGAGCCGCCGGAGGAGCCGCCGGAGGAATCGTTGGAGCTTCCGCTGTCGGAGCTGACGGCGGCGGAGCTGATGGGCCACTTGCTGATCTGCTTTTTGGCCACATAGCCGGTCTCCTCGTTTACCGATACCAGATAGCAGTCCTGCAAATCCTCCAGAACCTCCACCTTGGTATTGGTTTTCAGGGTGGCGGGAGCGGTTCCCGCCATATCATAGTCGCTGTAGAAGCCGGTGTTCCACCGGGCGTAGCCGGTCCAGCTTTCCGGCTGGGCTTCCCCGGCGAACCGGAGCAGCCAGGTTTCCAGGGTGCCGGTGCCCAGGTCGGTTTTTACGGTGGCGTGGGTTTCGTCGGTGTAGCCCGTCACCTCCACCCGGTCACCCCGGCCCAGCAGGGCCAGCACGCCGGGCACATTGCTGCCCTGGACGGTGCCCGGCTCCAGCTTTGGCTTGGGGGGCTCCGTCTCCGGCGGGGTGGTCTCCGGGGCGGCGGTCTCCGGGGCGGCGGTGGCCTCTGTTACGGTGGTGGGCGCGGGCTGCTCCTCCTTTTTGGAGCAGCCTGCCATGCACAGGATTGTCAGCGCCAGCAGCAGCGCGATTGCTTTTTTCATCATCCGTTAACCTCCCGTGGTGTTGGTTTCGGTGGAGGAGTGGAGGGCATTGACCTTGTCGATGATCTCATGCACATACTTGTAGCCCGCGGTGCCCTTGGAGAAGGTGTTGGCATTCTGCTGGGCCACATAGCCGATGCTGCGGCTGACGGTGCCGCCGTAGAGGACAACCGTCTCCCCCGCCTTGTTGCTCAGCTTGATGTAGGGCCGCATGACAATATCCTCGTCGTACTTTTGGTCCTCCAGGGAATCCCACACCAGCACGTTGGTATATTGGGTAAAATCGCCCACATTGGCGAAGACCGGGTCGGAAACGCCCCGCTTATAGGCGTAGTTGTTTCTGGCCTTTTCGGTCTTCAGGGTCAGGGGCTGGTTGCCCAAATCACTGCTCCACACTGCCACGGTGCCGTACTCCTCCAGGGTGTAGCCCGCCAGCTCGCCCTTCTTCAGGGCGGCCTTGGCCTCCTTGGTCAGGCTGGTGATCATGCGGATGCCGGGCTTGCCGGTGATGCGGATGGAGCAGCCGGAGTAGCGCAGAAGATTATTTAGGTCGGCAACGGGCGCGACGGTTGTCTGCCCCTGGTCATCGGTTCCAACGCTGTAAACCTCCATGCCGGTGGGGTAGTTCTGGTGAACGTCCGTGCTTGCTCCGTTGTAGGCATAGCTGGTCAGGAGGAAGGAGCTGGGGGATTTCAGGTGGATGGAGTTATCAACCAAGGGCATCTCACCGCCCTCTGCCCACAGACCCGAGGGCAGATCGGAGGTGGAGGGCAGGGGCTTCTGAACCGCCGTGACGGTGACCGTGGCCCTGTCGCTGGTTACGCTGTAGTCGTCGCCGCAGGTGATGACGCAGCCGTAAACATAGGTTCCCGCGTTGGGCTTGGTCAGGGTCAGCCTGCTGCCGGTTTCACCCTCCAGAGGCGAATAGATTTCCCGGCCGTCCTCCTCGGTGACCAGGCACCACTGGTAGGTAATGCCGGAAACGTCGGCCGCCTTGGGGTTCAGGATCACGGCCAGCGTTTTGGATTCACCATAATTCACGCTCTCGGTCTGGGGCTGGGCAGCAATCTCAAAGGGCCGAATCCGGGCCTTGAGGGACTGCTGGGCAGTGTCTTCGTGGTTGCCGTCACCCTTGACATAGTAGTAGACGGTGTATTCGCCGTGGGCAGCCGCCTGGGGAAGCCGTTCGGTCCAGGAACCGTCTTCACCCAGCCGGTACATCATGGTGCCGCCCTGGGCGGTTCCCGCGGTTACCAGGGGCACATCCAGGCCGCTGTACAGGCTCTTCGCGTCCTCGGGAGCCTTGGTCACGGAGGCGTTTGCCTTGGTGATGGTAGCGGTGGCGGCGGTCTGCTGGCCAACGAGTGCCAGCACATAATTATCCTTGCTGTCACCGCCCAGGGTCAGGCCGGAGATGGTGACGGTTTTGTTTTTATCCGCGTTGACGTCGGCAAAGGTGCCGATGGCAGTGACGGTCAGGGTGTCGCTTTCCAGCTTTCCGGCAAAATTAACATCATCGTAATTCAGCGTGGCTGTCGTGTTGCCGTCATAGGTCTTGTCCCCGGCGGTGATGCCGCTGACGGTGACGGGTTTGGGGCTGATGGTGAATCCCTCGGTTTTCGTAACCAAGCCGTAATTGTCCGTTTCTTCCAGCGTGACCCGGACGGTGTAGTCGCCCGCATTTGTGGGGGCAGTGCCGATGTAGGCGCTGTCATCCGCGGTCTGTTCCTTGTACTCCACGGAGGGGGTCCTTCCGCCGTCGTTGGTGACACTGAACATTGCTTCCGTCAGAGCGGCGGGCTGGCCGTCATAGGTCTTGCCGGGGTTGCCGGTGATATTGACGACTCCGGCCATCTTTGCCACATCGATGCGGATCGTCTTGTCCTGGGCCGCCAGATAGTTGCTGCTTTCCGGCAGGGACAGGGTGACGGTGGCGGTTCCAGCCTTCAGGATCGTGACCTGACCGCTGTCGGATACAGTAACCACGTCCGTACCCGTGGTCACGGCATACTGCACACCCTCTGCGTCATTGCTGTTTTCCGTAATGCCCGTAAGCTGGAACGGGGCGTCACCATAGGTCTTGCTGTAGGCGGTTTTCCCCTCTTCCACGGTGATGACCGCCTGGGCTTTGTTGATGGTTCCCGTGGCTTCGGTGGGGATGGTCACATCGTAGTTGGAAGCGCCGGTGCCGGTGATGGACTTGCCGCTTGCGTCGACGGTAACGGTTTTGCCCGTTCCCACGTTGGCATCGTCAAAGGTGCCGGTAAGACCGGTGATGGTGATGCTGTCTCCGGAGGCCAGGCCCTCGGTTACCTCTGCGGTGACCGTAGCGGTGGTGGTTCCGTCGTAGGTCTTGGGCGCCACGGTGACAACGGCGGTCACAGGCTTTGCGGAGATGGCCGCCTTCGCGGTGATGGTTTTGCTGCTCAGGTAGTACTCGTCCTTGTTAGCACCACCCAGTGTCAGGGTGATGGTAACGGTTTTATCCGTTCCCACGTTGGCATTGTCAAAGACGCCGGCGGCGGAGACGGTAACAGTGTGTCCAGCCTGAACGTTGCTCAGGGTCATATTGGTGGTATTCAGTTGTGCCTCGACACTGCCGTCATAGGTCTTATTCTTGGCGGTGATGCCGGTGACGGTAACGGCGGTGGCGTTTGTCGCGCCGCACCTGGTACAGATGTGTTTTACATAATTATGACTTCTGGATGCGCCGCTATAGGCACTGTCGTTGGTGTAGCCCGGGCACTCGGAACCCTCGGCAGTTTTGTACACGGTATTGCTGGTGAAGTTGGGCGTGGCGTCCGGGGTGCCGACGTCAATATTCTGCTTCCAGGTTCCGTTATCCGTGCTGCCGTTGAGCAGGTAGGCTACCTCGCCGCTGGCAAATGCCTTGGTGTTTTTTCCTTCGACAGTATTGACTGTGCCTTCACTACTTCCAATCGCATTGCCGTCGTATTTGTCAATGTTATAATAGCAGTTGGTGATTGTCCCGCTACTGCTGATTGTGCCGCACACGCCGCCGACATCACGGCTGCCGCTGACCTCGCCGGTATTATAGCAGGATTCAACCGACCCCTTATTATTGCCGCACACGCCGCCGATGCAGCCGGAGGAACCGCCGCTGACTTTGCCGCTGTTGGCGCAGTTGCTTACCGTACCATTAGTATAAACCTCGCCGCACACGCCGCCGACTTGGTAGCTGCCGCTGACCATGCCGCTGTTGGTGCAGTTGCTTACAGTAGCGGTACCGGTTCTATTAGAACGGCCACAATCGCCGCACACGCCGCCAACGCCGCTGCTGCTGCCTCTGACATCGCCGCTGTTGGTGCAGTTGCTGATCGTGGTGCTCTCCTCGGCCAGACCGCATACGCCACCAACGCAGCCATTGCCGCTGACATTGCCGCTATTGCTGCAATCGGTTATGGTTGTAGAGTTATCACTAGTTCCTCCACAACTGCCAGCCACACCGCCAACATAATCAGTTCCAACGACCGTGCCGGTGTTGTGACAATTGCTTACCGTGCTGCCTTGTTGGATCCAACCACAGACAGCGCCAGTCTCCATTCCCCCGCATAGGTAGGAATCCGCAATCGTCAAGTCCTTCAAAGTAGCTGTATAAATACAACCGAACAAACCCACTTGATTGGTTTCCGGCGTATTCACATACAGACCGGAAATGGTATGGTTGTTACCATCAAAGGTGCCTTTATATTGATTCGACGAATTTCCGATCGGCGTCCATTGCGCAAAGCCAGCGGAGTTATCGGAAAGGCTGCCGTCAGGCTTCAGAACGCCGGAATTGACTGTAATATCATTCATCAACTGCGCGTCGTAGGTGGCACCGTTTAGGTCATTGGGCAGCTCAAAATCTCCGTTTACATACTGCGCGAACCAGTACAGATCATCCGCGTCTTTAATCTGCCAGACACGATTCTCATAGGTTGGCAACTTCTTGCAATCAGTGCAATATCCGTTGTGGTTGTGGTATCCCCGATTCTCATTTTCGGTATAGTACACCGTTTTGCTGCCCAGAAGAGGGAGGGTTTCTGTGTCGATGGTCTGCCCCCAGACGCCGCCGGGGTAACCCGTTGCCCCCTTATTTAGCAGGTACGCAACTTTGCCGTTTCTGAAATCGCCCGATGTAATACTCTCTCCGCCAACCGCGCTTTCGTTGTCGCCCGCTTTGACATAGCAGTTGGTGGCAGTACCGCTGTCGCACAGAACCGTGCCGCTGCCGCCCTTGGCATAGCAGTTGGCAATGGTGCCGCTGTTGCTGCCGCACAGCTTCGCGCTGCCGGAGGTGGCGGTGGCATAGCAGTTGGTGATCTTGCCGCCGCTGTTGTTGGTTTGGCACAGACTGGCGCCGGTGCCTCCCTTGGCATAGCTCTTCGCAATGGTGCCGGAGTTGCTGCCGCCGATCAAAGCCACGCTACCGGTGCCGGTAACAGAGCAGTCCGTGACGGTGCCGCCGGAATTGTTGTTGCCGCCGACCAGTTTGCCGCCGGAAGCGGTACAGTCCCGAATGGTGCCGGAGTTGCTGCCGCCGACCAGCGCGCTGCCGGAAGCGGTGCAGTCGGTAATGGTGCCGGAGTTGCTGCCGCTGACCAGCGCGTTGCCGGAAGCGGTGCAGCTTTTGATCGTGCCGAGATTGCCGGTACACAGACTGCCGCTGGGAATCGTGAGTTTCTCAACCGTCACACCACTGCCGATGGTTCCAACCAGGCTGCTGCCTGCCGGTATGCCGCTGATGGTTCGATTATAGGAACTGGCAATTCCGCCGGTGAAGGTGGTATTGTTTCCGATGGGTACCCAGTCGCTCTCCACGGTGATGTTGTCCAAAATACTGGCTTTTGCGGTGGGAGTTGGCGTCAGTCCGTCGCTGCCGTTAACCAGCGCCGCGAACCAGTAGAGCTGATCTTTTGTTTTGATATAGTACGATCCGGTTGAAAGCGCGACTTCGCCGCACTTCAGGCAGTGTGTAATGCCATCGTTATGGTTATGATATTCGTTATGGATCGTGCTATAGACAATCTTTCCGGATAACCGCGGAATAGTGTCTGTACCGATGTTTTGCTTAAAGCCGGAATCGGAGCCAAACTTATTCAGCAGGTACGCCACTTCGCCGCTGGCAAACTGTGCGGCAGTTTTATGCGCTACACCGAAGCCATCTGTTTTTTCTTCCGTATCAAGGACGTAGCAATTGGTGGCATTTTTACTACTTACCTTGAAAAACAATCCGGAGTTAGCAGAAACAGTTGAGCTGACCTTGCCGGTGCAGAAGCAACTGTCGACTATTGGTTCTATAGCTGATGCACAGAAGCCGGCAACAATGTTTTCTCCCTGGACGGTTGCGGTGGTATAGCAATTCTTTATCGTTGGGGAGTAGCTCGCGCCACCGCAAAAGCCGCCAACATAATTCGTGGCCTTGAAATACGAGTCCTCGACACCCACCCGATAAATACGTGCAGAGCCTTTGATCATGCCAAAGAAACCGGTACCAGTCGTTCTTTCACCGTTTACATACAGTCCGGAGACGGCATACCCCCGCCCGTCAAATTTGCCACCAAACGGATGGTCACTGTATCCAATGGGTGTCCAGAGTTCAAAGCTGCCGGTGTTCAGGTTGCCATTCGCATCCAGCACGCCCGTGTTGACCTTAATATCATTCATCAGGACGGCGTTGTAATCCATGCCGCTGTTGATTTGATCGGCAAACCAGTACAGATGTCCCGGTGTGGAAAGTTTATAGGCAGTGACGTTTTCATCGATACCAATGGTAAATGTACCCGTGTCAGGCTCTTCCAGCGTGATCCCCAGCGTCGCCACAGGCTCCCCCTCCGGGTCGCCCAGCACCACGGTCAGGGAAAGGACATTGGTGCCGTCTTCAAGGACATAGCCCTCCGGCAGGGTGGTTTCAAAGACGTACTCGCCCTCGTAGGCGCCGGATTCCATGGGGTAGTCCTCACAGAGCCAGTCACCAAGGGTCAGCTCTTCCTCGTTTGCCGTAATGGCTGCGGGCAGCACTTCGATCACCGCATCATAATACGCGATATTCTCAGCGCTGGCAAAGGGCAGATGGGCAAGGCCGGTCTTCGGGTCGATGAGCTCATAATCGTCCACCCATTCCCAGTCGGTAAGCACCTTGCCGGTATCAAAGGCTTCCGGCTCCGCCAGCAGCGCCTTCAGGGCGGTGTAGCGGGTCAGGTCCAGCTTTTCCTGCTCCGCTTCCGTCAGGGCGGCCTTGGTCTCTTCCACCGCGGAAAGGGCAGACTGGGCCTCCTCTCGGGTCTTCTCCGTCACCGTCTCCGGCAGGGCGTTGATCAGAGCCTGCACCTCTGTGACCTTTTTCTCGGAAGCGCAGGTTTCGCAGGCTGCGCTTTCATTGCCGTGGGTGCAGAGGTCCTGCCCGTTCTGCTGCTGACTTGCCTGCTGGGCACAGATTTCGCACCGGTAGGTGCAGGGGCTGCCCGTCACGGCTTCCACATAGCCGCAGGTATCGTCATGCTCGTGCTTGCAGGGGCTTGCTTCCCGATAGCCGCAGCTTTCGTCATGGCTGTGGGTGCAGGGGCTGGCCTCCTGATAGCCGCAGGCTTCGTCATGCTGGTGGGTACAGCTTTCCCCATTTTCCCCGCACTCCTCGGTGTGCCGGTGGGCGCAGGCGCTTGCCTCCCGATAGCCACAGCTTTCGTCATGGCCGTGGGTACAGGGGCTTGCCTCCTGATAGCCGCAAAGGCTGTCATGGCTGTGGGCGCAGTCCTGCCCCTCCACCGCCGCCTTGTAGCCGCAGTCCGCCGTGTGCTCCGGGTGGTGACCGCAGATGCCCTCCGCCGGGGTGGGCAGGGGCAGCAGGGTCAGCACCATGGCCGCGCACAGCGCCAGGGACAGCACCCGCCGGGGGATTGCCGTTTGTCTGATATTCATATGCATCGCTCCTTTACAGGAAAACCTGACGGCTCCGGACTTCGGGTATCATCCGCCATAATATGGTAATTGTATTCTACCACAGCAAAACCTGGTTTGCAAGCATTTGGGACGAAAAGAGCGGAAATCGGGCGGCAGGAGAAAAAAAGAGCCGTCTTTTGTAAGACAGCTCTTTTTATTCCACCGTATTCTCTACAGGAAGGGGTTATAGAACCGGCCTCCGTTCAGGACCGTCAGCAGGAAGGACAGCACCATGAGCCCGATGCAGAAGACCATGGCCAGCTTATCCAGACTGCCGAAGGGCCGGGCCGCGTACCAGGTGCGCCTGTTGTGCTTGCCGAAGCCCCGGAGCTCCATGGCGTTGGAAATGGTTTCAATGCGCTCCATGCTGGACAGCACCAGGGGAATGAGGATGGCACTGGCAGCCTTCAGCCGTTTGACAAGGCTCACCTTTTTGCTCATCTCCACGCCCCTGGCCTGCTGGGCCAGGGAAATCTCCCGGTACTCCCGCTGAATGTCCGGGATGTAGCGCAGGGCCAGTGCCACGGAATAGCTGATGCGGTAGCTGACGCCGATCTTATTTAAGGAGGCGGCAAACTCGGACGGGTTGGTGGTGCAGACAAACAGCAGCACAATGGGGATGGTGCAGGCATTCTTGAGAATCACGTTCAGGTGATAGAACAGCTGCTCCAGGGTCAGGGTATAGGGCCCGCCGAAATGCAGCAGCTCCGTCCGGCTGCCGTAAAGGTTCACGCCGTGGGTGGGGCTGAACAGAAAAATGAGCAGGTTGTTCAGCAGGATATACACCACCATCAGCCCCGCCACAAAGGACACATCCCGCAGCTTCAGTTTGGCGGCGTGAAACAGCCAGAAGGCCAGAATGGTCAATGCCAGCAGCAGCGGCGTATAGAAGCTGGTCATGGCCGCCACGCTCCAGGCCAGCAGGCACACCAGCTTGCAGGCGCCGGTAAGCCGGTGGATGGGAGAGGGCCGGTCGATGTAGTTAAACAGGTTTGTCATCCCCGCACCTCCCGATCCGCGGCGATGAACCGCCGGGTAAATTCCTCCCGCCGGTCAATCCCGCAAAGGTTCGCCAGGTGGTACAGGGAGGTTTCCTTCAGGTGGGCGGTGGCCACGATCTCCGGAGAATTCAGCACCTGGGCGGCGGAGGTGTCACAGATCACCCGTCCGTCATGGAACACCACCGCCCTGGGGGTGTATTCCAGCATCAGATGCATATCGTGGGTGATGAGCACCACGGTGGTGCCCCTCCGGTTCAGCTCCGCCAGGAAATCCATAATCTGGGTATAGTGGTACAGGTCCTGTCCGGCGGTGGGCTCGTCCAGGAGAATGATTTTGGGCTCCAGCACCAGAATGGAGGCAATGGTCACCCGCTTTTTCTGGCCGTAGCTCAGGGCGGACACGGGCCAGTTCCGGAAGGGATACAATCCGCAGGTTTTGAGGGCCGCCTCCACCCTGGGACGGACCGCCTCCTCCGGCAGACCACGGTTTACAAGGCCCAGGGCCACCTCGTCAAAAATCTTTGTTTTGGAAATCATCTGGTTTGGGTTCTGCATGACGTAGCCGATGTAGTCCGCCCGCTCTTTGATGGAATACTTCCCCAGGTCCTCCCCCTCCATGGTCAGGAAGCCTTTCTGGGGCTTTTCAAACCCGCAGAGGACCTTGGAAAAGGTGGACTTGCCCGCGCCGTTGGTGCCCACAATGCTGAGCATTTCTCCCTGGGCAATGGACAGGCTGATGCCCTTCAGGGCATGGTGGCCCCCCTCGTAGGTAAAGTCAATGCCCTCCGCCCGGAGCAGCTCCTTCCGTTCCGCCTCCCTGGGGGGCTCCTTCCGGGTATGGAACCAGGAAACCACCTGGTTTTTCTGCGCCTCGCTGAGCTTCAGCTCCTTCAGATAGCTGACCCGCATATCCGGGGTCAGGGTGACACCGGCATACTTGAGGGCCGTAATATACAGCGGCTCCCGGATGCCGCTTTTTTGCAGCAGATCGCCGCACAGCAGGCTGTCCGGGTCCCCGTCGTAGAGGATCCGGCCCTCTCCCATGAGTACAATCCGGTCCACGGGGCAGTAGAGCACATCCTCCAGCCGGTGCTCGATGATCACCACCGCGCAGCCCGTGCGCTTCTGGATGCCGTCAATGAGCTCCACCGCCTTTTTACCGGCGGCGGGGTCCAGATTGGCCAGAGGCTCGTCAAACAGCAAAACATCCACGCCGGAAACCATGACCCCTCCCAGGGCCACCCGCTGCTTCTGGCCGCCGGAAATCTCACAGGGGGCATGGGAAAGCACCCGGGTCACATCCACCATATCGGCGATCCGGGAAACCAGGTCCTTCATCTCCCCCTGCTCCATACAGTCGTTTTCCAGGGCAAAGGCCATATCCTCCGCCACGGTCAGGCCGATGAACTGTCCGTCGGAATCCTGCAGGACGGTGCCCACCACCTTGGACAGGTCAAACAGGCTCAGCTTGCCTGCGTCCCGGCCGCCTACGGTGAGCCTGCCCGTG
>JAXEMQ010000093.1:0-7981 GCA_034099845.1 Faecousia sp. | reverse complement strand
CAGGCGATGAGATTCATGCTCCGGAACACCTGGCACACCTGCTCCAAAACCCCGGTTTCCTCCGGATTGAGGGGCCGGAAATCCGCCATAAAGCCGGTATTGTCCTCCACCTGCTCCAGGCTGCTCATGCCGGAGAGCACCATTTGGATTCCCTCAAAGCCGGCGGCAAACCGGATGGCATAGCTGGCATAGCTGCCGCCCCGGAGCGCATCCAGCAGCTCCGCCGCCTTTTGAGGCAGGTTCACCAGCCGTCCGCCCTTGACGGGCTCCATCACCAGCACCGGCTTTCCGTGCTTCCGGCAGACCTCGTAGCAGGCCTTGCTCTGAATGGCCGGATCCGCATAGTCCAGGTAGTTGAACTGAAGCTGAACAATTTCGATCTGGGGGTATTCCGTCAGAATCCGGTCCAGCACCTCCGCCCGGTCGTGGAAGGAAAGGCCCACATGGCGCACCTTCCCCTCCGCCTTCAGACTGAAAGCGGTTTCGTAGGCACGGCAGGCCTTGTACTTTTCAAAGGTCTCCCGGTTCTGAGCGTGCATCAGATAAAAGTCAAAGTAGTCAACGCCGCAGTCCATGAGCTGCTGCCGGAACAAGGGGCGGATGTCTTCCTCCTTCTGGAAATAGGCATTGGAAAGCTTGTCCGTCAGCAGGTATTCTTCCCGTTTATGGCGGCTGGTCAGGCAGGTGCGGATGGCGTTTTCCGCCCGGCCGTCCAGATAGCCCCGGGCCACGTCAAAGTAGTTGAAGCCCCGGTCCAGGAAGGTATCCACCATGCGGCAGGTCTGGTCATAATCAATTTCGGTTCCGTTCATGGGCAGGCGCATAAAGCCGAAGCCCAATTTCTTTTTCATCCGGTCCATGTTTATTCTCCTTTTTTTCTCACAAGCTCCAGAATGTCCTTCATGCCGTCACAGATGGCCCGATAGTTTTCCCTTTTATGGGGCCGCAGACAGCCGGAACAATCCTTTATGCCCTTTTCCGTGTAGCGAAAGGAGCCGCCGCAGTTTTCCCCCAGAGCATACAGGGGGCAGTAGCAGAACAGGCAGCTGAAGGTTGCCGGATCCGCCCCCTTGTGGCAGGGGAAATACTCACACTGTGTATTCTGAAAAAAATCGTAATAAGGCATACCCATCCCTCCCAGGGTATCTTATCTCACTTCGTCCTGTCTGTCAACTTGGAGCAGCTCCGTCCAGGGGTAAACCAGAGGCGGCTCCAGGGAAAAATCCATCCCCTTTCCGGTGGCCGGATGGGCAAAGGACAACCGGCAGGACCAGAGGGCAAGCTCGCAGGGGTCCTCCAGGACCGCGTACTTCCGCTCTCCCACCAGGGGAAGTCCCCGGGAGGCAAACTGCACCCGAATCTGGTGGGTTCTGCCGGTGTGCAGCCGAATCCGCACCAGGCTCAGGTTTTCCCTGACTGCCTCCACCCGGTAGCTGAGCCGGGCCTGCTGAATGCCCTTTCCGGGAGCCTCCGCCACATAGGTCATGCGCCGGGCCTTGTCCCTTCCCAGAAGATCCCAAAGCTCCCCGCTTTTTTCCTGAGGCACCCCGTGGACCACCGCCAGATATTCCTTGCCGAATGTGCCTTCCCGGATCTGCCGGGAAAGCCCGGAGGCACTTTCCCCGTTTCTCGCCAGCACCATCAGGCCGCTGACCACCCGGTCCAGCCGGTGGACCGTGCGCACATCGGCCCCAGGGTCCCCCAGGGCCTGCCGCACCAGCTCCGGCAGGCCGCCGGGCTCGTCCGTGGACAGCACCCGGGCAGGCTTGACGCAGACCAAAAGATCCGCGTCCTGATACAGAATCCGCATAACCATTCTTTCCTTTCCCGGCAGCACCGGATTTTTCTTTATTTTATCAGACGGAGCCCCGGTTTGCAATCTATCTTTTCCCTGCCGTCAGCAGGCGGGCCAGCCCCGCGGCCAGCAGAATCCCTCCGACGGCGGCGTTGCTCCGATAGAACATCACACTCAGCCCCAAGGCCCCCATGTACAGCAGCCAAAAAAACCGTTTGTCCAATACGCAGCCCCCCTTGGGTCCCAGTATATGCCGGGGCACTGCCAAAAAAACGGGAAAGCCGGGCCCTTTGCCGGAGGAATCTTCCGCCCAAGAGCCCGGTTTTGCACCCCAAAACCGGAGGATCCCAAGCCCCTCGTCAGGAGCCTCCGGCCTGCGCCGGGTTCAGTCACCCTTCCTGCCTTTTCTTTTGTAGGCGGTGACCATTTGTTTCAGTTCCCCGCTCAGCAGCACCAGGGCGATGAGGTTGGGAAAGGCCATCAGGGCATTGACGGTTTCCGCCAGGAGCCAGACGGTCCGGGACTGCATCACCGTTCCCAGCACCACCCCCGCCATCTGGGCATAGACAAAGACCCGTTCAAACCGGCTGCCGAAAAGGAACCGGCCGCAGCGGGTGCCGTAAAGCCCCCAGCCCAAAACCGTTGCCAGGGCGAAGATACACAGAAACCCCGTCAGCATCACCGACGCCCAGGCTCCTCCGGCATGGCCGAACACCTCCACCGCCAGCCGGGGGCCCGCGTCCAGCCCGTAGGGGATGGCCACGCCGCTGCACAGTACCGCCAGGGCCGTCAGGGTGCAGATGACGATGGTATCGACAAACACCTCCAGCAGTCCCAGAATGCCCATCTCCACCCCCGCCTCCCCGGTGGAAGCGCAGTAGGCCATGGAAGCGGTGCCCATCCCCGCCTCGTTGGTGAAAATCCCCCTGGACAGGCCCACGCTCAGGCAGGAAAACAGGGAGCCCACCGCGCCGCCGGTAACCGCCCGGGGAGAAAAGGCCCCTTTCACAATGGAAGAAAGGGCCCGGGGAAGGGCCCGCAGGTTTCCGGAGATGACCAGCAGGCACAGAAGGATGTACCCCACAGCGGCAAAGGGCACCAGCTTTTCGGTGGTTTTCCCGATGCGCCGGACCCCGCCCAGCAGCACGGCGCCAATGCACAGGGCCATGACCAGCCCCAAAACCAGGTCCCCAAAAAGGGTTTCCCGGCCTCCCAGGGACCGGAGAATCTGGTGAAACCCGGCGGTCACCGCGCTGACCTGGGTGGCATTGCCCACCCCAAAGGCTGCCGCTATGCCGAAGACACAGTAGACGGCTGCCAGAAAGTGAAGCCTTTTGGGCAGGCCCCGGGTGATCATGTACATGGGGCCCCCCACGAATTCTTTGCCCACCTTCACCCGATAGCGGCCCGCCAGGCTGACTTCACTGAATTTGGTGGCCATGCCCAGAAAGCCGCAGACCCACATCCAGAACACCGCCCCGGGTCCCCCCAGACAGATGGCCCCGGTGACCCCTACGATGTTGCCGGTGCCCACGGTGGCCGCCAGGGCGGTGCAGAGGGCCTGGAAAGGGGTGACCCCCTCCCCCCGGGGCCCGGCACGGAGAATCCGAACCGCTTTGCCGAAAAGGCTCAGCTGGGGAAGCTCTGCCCGGAGGGTCAGAAAAATGCCCGCCGTCAGCAGCAGCGCCGCCCCAAAGGGTCCCCAAAGGAAATCATGCAGCCCCTGCAGAATGTCCATCCCTATCCCTCCCGATTGCCGCGGACCGGCTGTTTTTGCCGTAAAGGGCATCAAAAAGCAGCCTCCCGGTGGGGAAGCCGCTTTTGTGATTCCTTATTCCCAGGTGGCCCAAACCTCCGGGCAGTAGCCCACGGTGGCCTGTTTGCCGTTTCGCACCACCGGAGTTTTCATCAGGGTGGGGTCGTCAAACACCTTGTCCTCCTTGGCCCGGGAATCCGACATATACTTCATATTGGTGACCTCCTGGGATTTGTTCTCCCAGTCGATCAGCTTGTCGATGCCGCCTACGGCACGCAGGACGCTGTCAAACTCCCTGCCGGACATGCCGAAGCGCTTCAGGTCGATGGACTGATATTTGATCCGCCGCTCCTTGAAATAACGCTCCGCCTTTTTGGTATCAAAGCATTTGCTTTTTCCGAAAATCTGTATGTTCAATAGAAAACCTCCATAAGCGTCAGTCCCTGGGCCGGGGCCAGAAAGCCCGCCTGCTCCCGTTTGCCGCCGAAGAGCGCCGGGATGGAAGACGCCGCCCGTTCTCCCCTGCCCACCTCAATGAGGGTGCCGGTGAGGATGCGCACCATATTATAAAGAAAGCCGTTGCCGGTGAAGGTGAGCTGGATTTCCTCCCCCTGCCGGGTGATTTCCAGGGAATCCAGCCGACGGACCGTGGACTTTTTCATCTTTTTGTTGCCGCAGAAGGCGGAGAAATCGTGCTCCCCCAGCAAAAGCGCCGCTGCCCGGTTCATCTCCTCCAGATCCAGCGGTTCCGGCAGAATGGTGACGAAGCGGCGCTCAAAAACGCAGGGGGTTTCGCTGTTCCAGATCCGGTAGCGGTAGGTTTTGGCCCTGGCGTTGAGCCGGGCATGAAACCTGGGCGCCACCTCCTGGCAGGAATATATGCCGATGTCCTCGGGAAGATACCGCCGCAGCTCGGATAGAATCCGGCCGCAGTCCAGACTGCTTTCACAGTGGAAGGAGGCAATCTGGTGGGCGGCATGGACCCCGGCGTCCGTCCGGCCGGAGCCGGAAACCTCGATTCTCTCACCCAGGATCCGGCTCAGAGCCGTTTCCAGCTTGCCCTGTATGGTGGCCTCCACACCGGGAAGCCTTTGCCAGCCCCGGTAACGGGTGCCGTCATAGCAAATATCAAGCCGCAGATTGCGCATAGTCCTCCATTTCTTCTCTTGCCTCCCGCTCCGTATCGGCGGAAAACAGGAAGGCGCCCTTATGGTCATACACCTGAATGTGGCCCCCAACATAACGCATAGTAAACATAAGCCTTGCCTCCTGAATGATTGTGCTTACAGGATAACAGGCTTTTGGTCCAATAAACCGGACGTTTAGGACAGCACCGCATAATGGGGCAAGGAGATTCGGCCAGTGTTTTGACCCAGGCGAACGTATGGAAAACGGGGGAATACTGGATGTATTTCCCATTTTTCATCCTGCACGATTGGGCCAAAAGATCCGCTGAAGCTCGCAGTTTCCACCTAAGCGGTGTTGCCTTAGATTTTTTCCAGCATCCAGTCGCTGATGACCTTATAAATCTCCTCCCGGTTGATCTCGTTGAGGATTTCATGTCTGCACAGGGGGAACAGGCGCAGGGTCACATCCGCCATTCCGGCCTTCCGGAAGGCCCGGGCGGCTCTGCGGACGCCCTTGCCGTAGGAGCCCACCGGGTCCTCTCCGCCGGACACAAACAGCACGGGCAGGGCTTTGTTCATATTCGCCAGGCTCTGCTTCTGCTCCACATACTGAATGCCCATCAGCAGATCCCGCAGCAGGCCGGTGCTGGCGGTAAAGCCGCAGCTGGGGTGGGCGATGTAATCATCCACGCATTTTTTGTCCCGGCTCAGCCAGTCAAAGGCGGTTCTGGGATGCTCCACATGGGCATTGTAACCGGCGAAAACCATGTTTTGCAGCTGCTGGCTGGGATTCTTCTCCCCCACGCTGGCGCAGGCGGACTTGCACACCGCGATGGCGACAGGCAGGAACGCTCTGGGCTGCCAGCCGGTGCCGCAGATCACGGCGGCGGTGATGCCGCTGTCCGGGTATTTGGCCAGGATGGTGCGGGCCATAAAGGAGCCCATGGAGTGGCCGAAGAGCACATAGGGCACATCGGGGTGCCGCTGCCGGGTGCCCTGCAGCAGCCGGTAGCTGTCCTCCACCGCGGCGAACCAGCCCCCGTGGAAATAGCCCTGGGTGCCCTTTTTGCCCACGGACTGGCCGTGGCCCATGTGATCCTCCGCCACCACCAGAAAGCCCAGTGTGTTCAGGTATTCGGCAAAAGCATCGTAGCGCTCAATATATTCGGCAATGCCGTGGATGATCTGCACCACGGCCTTTATTTCCCCCTCCGGGGTCCAGACACAGCCATGGAGGGTGCCGGCCCCCACGGAAGGATAGGAAAAATCACTGCGCATGGTTACCCCTCCGCTACCTTGTAGCCGGCGTTTACAATGGCTGCCTTCCAGGCAGCGGCACCGGCGGTGCCCTCCAGGGTTACGGTTTTGGCCTGCAGATCGGCTTCAGCCTTCTGGGTGCCGGGAACGGCCAGCAGGGCCTTTTCAACCCGGGCCTTGCAGTGGGTGCACATCATGCCCTCAACGGAAATTACGGTGGTCATGTTTTTTACCTCCTGGGTGTATTTGGCGGAACGGAGCTCAAAAAAGGATTGACACCATCCGCCGTGTATGGTACTATTCTACCATGTATTTGGAAGATTACAAGTGGGACTTTTTTCGAAAAAACGTCGCTTTTGTAAATCATTTCCCTGTTTTGTATCCAATATGGAAAGGATCTGTCCAATGAACATCAAAATCACTTCCGACAGCACCTGCGACCTGCCCCGGGAGCTGCTGGAACAGAACCATATTGATCTGATTCCCCTGATTGTGATGAAGGAGGACCAGGAGTACCTGGACAATGTGACCATCACCCCTTCGGAAATTTTCCGGCACGTTGCCAACGGCGGCAGTCTCTGCACCACCGCCGCCAGAAGTGTTGCCGTCTATCAGGAGCTGTTCCGGAAATACGCGGACAGCTGCGACGGCCACATCCACATCAGCCTGGGTTCCGGCTTCTCCTCCAGCTACCAGAATGCCTTTATTGCCGCCCAGGATTTCCCAAATGTGCGGGTGGTTGACTCCCGGAACCTGAGCGGCGGCCAGGGTCTGATGGTTCTGAAGGCTCTGGAGCTGAGCCGTACCATGGAGAATCTGGACGATATGGTGGCGGCTCTGAACGAGTACGCCGAAAAGGTGGAAACCAGCTTTTTGCTGGACCGTCTGGACTATATGGTAAAGGGCGGCCGCTGCTCCACCGTGGCCGCGCTGGGCGCCAACCTGCTGAACCTGAAGCCCTGCATCGAGCTGCGGGACGGGAAAATGGGCGTGGGCAAAAAATACCGGGGCCACTACGACAAGTGCCTGGCTTCCTATGTCCGGGAGCGGCTGAACGGCCGGGAGGACATTGACCGCTCCACCCTGATTCTGGAGTATACCCAGGTGGACGAAGTGTGCATGAAGGCCGTGAAGGAGGAAATTGCCGCCGCCGGCGTCTTCGACACCGTTCTGACCGCCGTGGCCGGCTGCACCATCTCCTGCCACTGCGGCCCCAACACCCTGGGTGTGCTTTTCGCGAGAAAGTAAAAAACGGGCTGTTTCACGGTATGTGAAGCAGCCTTTTTTCTGAGGAATGTGCATGAACGAGTACTTATTACTGGATTTTGCAGCGGATCTGGGCTATGAGCTGGCGGTTTCCGGGGCGGAAACCTACCGGGTGGAGGACAGTGTGCGCCGTGTGCTGCTGTCCTACGGGCTGGAGCCGGAGGTAGCCGCAATTCCGGGCTATGTGATCGTCAGCGTGGTCTCCGAAACCGGAGAGCCCATCACCCGTATGCGGCGCATCGGCTTCCACGGCAACAACCTGGACGCGGTGGAACGGCTGAACGCCCTGAGCCGCCGGCTCTGTGCCGAAAAGCCGGACCCTGCCCAGGCCCTGGCCCTGCTGGCCCGGATCAAAGAGTCCGTCCCCCGCTACAGCTTTCCGCTGCGGATTCTGGGCCACTTTCTGGGGGCCGGCGGCTTCGGACTGCTCTTCGGAAGCAGCCTGCCGGACGCGGTGCTGGCCGGACTCTGCGGCGTTGCCGTCGGCCTGGTTACGGAGCTGCTGGACCGGCTGAAGGCCAACCCCATATTCAGCACCCTGGCTGCCTCCTTCCTGATGGCCCTGCTCGCCTACGGCCTGGGGGCTGCCGGAATTGCCGCCAACGCCGATACGGTAATCATCGGCGCCATGATGATTCTGGTTCCCGGGCTGGTGTTTACCAACGCCCTGCGGGACATGATTTACGGCGACATCAACTCCGGCATCAACAAGTGTGTGCAGGTGCTGCTCATCGCCGGTGTGATGGCCCTGGGCTCCGCCGCCGCCCGGAATCTGGCGGG
>JAXEMQ010000080.1:0-3195 GCA_034099845.1 Faecousia sp. | reverse complement strand
CCGGTGATGACGAAGGTCACCTTCTGCCCCAGCTCTTCTTCAATGCCCGCCACAACGCCGTCCAGCATGGCGGCAGTGCCGTACACCGCTCCGGAGAGCATGGCGCTGCAGGTATCCTGCCCCACAATCCGCCGGGGGGTGGCCAGCTCCAGCTTTGGCAGCTGGGCCGTATGGCGGGACAGGGCCTTGAGCCCCGTTTCCATGCCCGCGGCAATGACGCCGCCGCAGAAAACGCCGCCCTCTTTGATTACATTAAAGGTGGTAGCCGTGCCCAGATCCGCCGTCACCAGGGGCAGCCCATAATGGGCCGCCGCCCAGGCGCAGTCCACCAGGCGGTCCCTGCCCACCTTTCCGGGTTCCGGCACATCCAGTGTAATGCCCAGCTTGCTCTCCTGGGTAATCACCAGGGGCTCCACACCGAAAATGGAATAGGCCGCCTCCCGGAACACCTCCA
Organism: Faecousia sp.; assembly: GCA_034099845.1. Classification (GTDB taxonomy): domain Bacteria; phylum Bacillota; class Clostridia; order Oscillospirales; family Oscillospiraceae; genus Faecousia. The sequence continues at coordinate 2,741 of JAXEMQ010000080.1, read as the reverse complement.
GCACCCGGGGCACCACGCTGGAAATCACCACGCCGGAAAAATCCTCCAATTCCCTGCCCAGGCTCTTCAGCCGCTTCAGAAGGCGGACGGTATAGTCCGCGGCGTCCCAGGCGCAATTGGTATCCAGCTTGGTTCGAAAACAAACCGTGCAGGTGTTGGAGTCACGAATCTCCACACCCCCGAAGGACACGGTGGTATTGCCAATGTCAACTACCAGAATCATATCGTTTCCTCAATTCGGAAAGGCTCACCCCGTCATGGCGTGGGTGGCTGTGGTTATTATAACGGCCAAGGGCTCAATTGGCAATCTTTTTGTTGTGTCCGGTGAAATATTATCAATTGAAAAAAAACGGGGCATTTGCTATACTGTAGAAAAGCTCAGCAAAGAGGGATGTTTATGGAAAGCTTACAGGGAAAATGCGTCCTATTGGGCGTCACCGGCGGCATCGCCGCCTATAAAATGGCCAATGTGGCCAGCGGTCTGCGCAAAGCGGGGGCCGAGGTTCATGTGATCATGACGGAAAACGCCACCCGGTTCATCACCCCCCTGACCTTTGAAACCCTGACCAACAACCGCTGCGTAGTGGATACCTTTGCCAGGGATTTTCAGTATGACGTGACCCATGTGTCTCTGGCGAAAAAGGCGGATCTGATCCTCATCGCCCCGGCCACCGCCAATGTGATTGCCAAACTGGCCCACGGCATCGCCGACGATATGCTGACCACCACGGTGCTGGCCTCCCGGTGCAAAAAGCTGGTGGCTCCCGCCATGAACACCGCCATGCTGGAAAACCCCATGACGCAGGATAACCTGGAAACCCTCCGGAAATACGGCTTTGCCATTGTGGAGCCCGCCGTGGGGATGCTGGCCTGCAAGGATGTGGGCAGCGGCAAGCTGCCGGAGCCGGAGGTGCTGCTGGACCGCATTGCCATGGAAATCGCCAGGGAAAAGGATTACCTGGGCCTGCGTGTGACCGTTACCGCCGGTCCCACCCGGGAGGCGCTGGATCCGGTGCGGTATCTGACCAACCACTCCACCGGGAAAATGGGCTATGCCATTGCCAGAGAGGCCATGCTGCGGGGTGCCGATGTGACGCTTGTTTCCGGCCCCACGGCTCTTCCCCCCGTGCCCGGGGTCAGGATGGTGCACACCGTCAGCGCCCAGGATATGTTTGAGGCGGTGAAGGAGGCTCTGCCGCGGACGGACATTCTCATCAAGTCCGCCGCCGTGGCCGACTACCGGCCCGCAGAGGTTTCCCCGGACAAAATCAAAAAGAGGGAGGGCGAAATGGCCATCCCTCTGGAGCGGACCCCGGAAATCCTGACCTGGGTCAGCGAGCACCGGCACCCCGGTCTGTTCGTCTGCGGGTTTTCCATGGAGACAAAGGATCTGCTGGATTCCTCCCGGAAGAAGCTGGAAAAGAAACACCTGGATATGATCGTCGCCAACAACCTGAAGGTGGCCGGCGCGGGCTTCGGCGTGGACACCAATGTGGTAACCATCCTCACAGACCGGGAGGTTCTGGAGCTGCCCCTGATGGGCAAAGATCAGGTTGCCGCCCGGCTGCTGGACGAAATCCGGAAAAGAAGAGGCGAATAACCCCTTTTCCCCGCCGGAAATGCATGATTGCGCCCCTGAACCGCAGTGGTTCAGGGGCGCGTTTTTAGGGGTTTTCCGTATATCTGCAGGCGGGGAACTGGCTACAACCGTAAAAATCGCCGTATCTGCCCCGGCGGAACACCATGGCGCAGCCGCATCGGGGGCAAATCCTCTGCCCCGGCTCCAGAATGTGTTCCGGCTCCCGGGCCAGAAGCTCAAAGACCTTCTGGTTCACCTTGCAGTCGTTCAGGGCCCGGTGGGCGCCGGCGGTGGACAGGCCATAGTGGTCCGCCAGGGCGCCCAGGGCGTAGCTCCCAAGACCCGGCAGCCTGGTTCTGGCATAGACCAGGGTATCGATGTAGTCATTGCCCGGCACCGCGCCGAACCGGGCCGTACAGTCCCGGTGCAGAAATTTCATATCGAACCGGGCAATGTTATGCCCAACCAGCACATCCTCCCCGATGAAGGCCAGAAACTCCGGCAGAACCTCTTCCATGGTAGGGGCCCCGGCCACCATTTCATCGGTGATGTGGTTCACCTGGCTGGCGGCGCCGGGAATGTGCCTGCCCGGATTGACCAGACTGCTGAAGCTGTTGACCACCGCCCCACCCCGAACCCGAAGGGCGGAGATTTCCACCACATCGTCACTGCGGCAGGAAACGCCGGTGGTTTCCAGATCAAACAGGGTATAATCCGGCAGATAGAGGTTCCGGCAGATTCCCGGATAGTTTGTCAGCATAATCAGCCATTCTCTTTCTCTTTGTCAAAAATTTCTGAAACTTTGGCAAGCAGCTCCCGGATGGGCAGCTTCTGAGGGCAGATTTCCTCACACTGGCCGCACTTGACACAGTCGCCGGCCCTGCCCGCCTGATTGGTATGGACTCCGTAGTAGAACTCCCCGGTCCAATCCGGGTAGATCTCCCGGCCGTTCATCACGGCGAACAGATCCGGGATGTGGATATTCTGGGGGCAGCCCGCCTCGCAGTACCGGCAGGCGGTGCAGGCGATGAGATTCATGCTCCGGAACACCTGGCACACCTGCTCCAAAACCCCGGTTTCCTCCGGATTGAGGGGCCGGAAATCCGCCATAAAGCCGGTATTGTCCTCCACCTGCTCCAGGCTGCTCATGCCGGAGAGCACC
>JAXEMQ010000067.1:0-3808 GCA_034099845.1 Faecousia sp. | reverse complement strand
ACTACACTTTGCTTCGCAAAGTCGTGTGCCAAATGGGGGCGTTGCCCCCTTTGGAAACCCCCACAAGAAAAGGCGGTACGCTACCCCTCCACGGGGCGCATACCGCCTTTTCTTGTTATCCAGCCCTCCGGCTGTATCGGGTGAGCAAAAGTCAGCGTGGGACTGGTGTGGTATCTTTATCTAAGTGATACCCCGGTCTCCCACTTGGATACCGCCTTGTCGCTGACGCAGAGCTTTTCCGCCAGCTGTGCCTGGGTAAGCTTTGCTTTTTCCCGGAGCTGATGGATGACGCTTCCGGTTACATAATGATTCATAAGCTTCACGCTCCTTTCATTCTGTAAACAGAATACCAGCTTGGCGGGCAATCCGCAACCTACGCAGGGTAGAGCCCGGCGCAAGGGTTGAAAATGCCGCGCAATTGTGGTACAATCCACACTGATACGTTATCCAATGCGGCGCCCCGGCGCGAGGAAAAGAGGGATTACCTTGAATCAGTGTGTATTGATCACCGGAGCCTCCGGCTTTATCGGCTCCAACCTGGCAAAGCGAATTCTGACGGATGCACCGGATACCCGGGTTATCGGCCTGGACAATATGAATGACTACTATGATGTGCGCATCAAGGAGGCCCGGCTGAAGGAGCTGCAGGCTTTTCCCAACTATGTGTTTGTCCAGGGGAATCTGGCGGACAAGAACCTGGTCTTTGACCTGTTTGAAACCTATCATCCGGAAATTGTGGTGAATCTGGCCGCCCAGGCAGGGGTACGGTATTCCATCGTCAATCCGGATGCCTATGTGGAGAGCAATCTTCTGGGCTTCTTCCACATCCTGGAAGCCTGCCGCCATTACCCGGTGGAGCATCTGGTGTACGCTTCCTCTTCTTCCGTCTACGGTGCCAACAAAAAGGTGCCCTATTCCACGGAGGACAAGGTGGACAATCCCATTTCCCTGTACGCGGCTACCAAAAAGAGCAATGAGCTGCTGGCCCATGCCTACAGCAAGCTCTATAACATTCCCTCTACGGGCCTGCGGTTTTTCACGGTTTACGGACCTGCCGGACGGCCGGATATGGCCTATTTCGGCTTTACCGACAAGCTGCGGGCGGGACAGACCATTGAAATCTTCAACTACGGAAACTGCAAGCGGGATTTCACCTACATCGATGACATTGTGGAGGGTGTGCTCCGGGTGATGCGGAAGCCTCCTCAGAAGAAAACCGGGGAAGACGGCCTGCCCATTGCTCCCTACGCGGTGTATAACATCGGCAACAGCAATCCGGAAAACCTGCTGGATTTCGTGCAGATCCTGTCGGAGGAGTTGGTCCGCGCCGGGGTTCTGCCGGAGGGCTACGATTTTGAGGCCCATAAAAAGCTGGTGCCCATGCAGCCCGGGGATGTGCCCGTGACCTATGCGGACACCACCCCTTTGGAGCGGGATTTCGGCTTCCGGCCCCACACCCCTCTGCGGGAGGGCCTGCGGAAATTTGCCCGGTGGTATAAGGAATTCTATATGGAATAAGGAGTCACTATGAAAATTGCGATTGCCGGTACCGGCTATGTGGGCCTTTCTCTGGCTGTGCTGCTTGCCCAGCACAATCAGGTTACGGCGGTGGATATTGTTCCGGAAAAGGTGGACCTCATCAACAGCAGAAAGTCCCCCATCCAGGACGAGTATATTGAAAAATACCTGGCGGAAAAGAAGCTGGATCTGACGGCAACCCTGGATGGGGAAAGGGCCTACAGGGATGCCGATTTTGTGATCATTGCAGCCCCCACCAACTACGACAGCAAGAAAAATTTCTTCGATACCTCCGCCGTGGAAGCGGTGATCCGGCTGGTGATCCGGTGCAACCCGGAGGCCATCATTGTCATCAAGTCCACCATTCCCGTGGGCTTCACCGCCTCCCTGCGGGAAAAGTATCACTGCGACAACATCCTCTTTTCTCCGGAGTTTCTGCGGGAGAGCAAGGCCCTTTATGACAACCTGTACCCCAGCCGCATTATTGTGGGTACGGATACGGAAAACGCCCGGCTTGTGAAGGCAGCCAATACCTTTGCATCCCTTTTGCAGGAGGGGGCCATCAAGGAACAGGTGGAAACCCTCATTATGGGCTTTACGGAGGCGGAGGCCGTCAAGCTCTTCGCCAATACCTATCTGGCTCTGCGGGTGTCCTACTTTAACGAGCTGGATACCTATGCCGAGATGAAGGGCCTGAACACCAGACAGATCATCGAGGGCGTGTGCCTGGATCCCAGAATCGGCACCCACTACAACAACCCCAGCTTCGGCTACGGCGGCTATTGCCTGCCCAAGGATACCAAGCAGCTTCTGGCCAACTATGCCGATGTGCCCGAAAATCTGATTGAGGCCATTGTGGAGAGCAACCGGACCCGAAAGGATTTCATTGCGGACCGGGTGCTGGAACTGGCAGGCGCTTATAGCGAAAACGCCAGCTTTGACCCCAGCAAGGAGCACGAAGTGGTGGTGGGAGTGTACCGCCTGACCATGAAGTCAAATTCCGATAACTTCCGCCAGTCCTCCATCCAGGGGGTCATGAAGCGGATCAAGGCCAAGGGCGCCACGGTGATCATCTATGAACCCACCCTGGAAGACGGCTCCACCTTCTTTGGATCCAGGGTGGTCAACGACCTGGAAAGCTTTAAGGCCCGGAGCCAGGCCATCATTGCCAACCGCTATGATACCTGCCTGGATGATGTGCGGCAGAAGGTCTACACCCGGGACCTGTTCCGAAGAGACTAAAAAATAACCGCCCTTTCGGGCAATATCACTTATTCGGTCGTTAAGTGACATTGCCCGAAAGGGCGGGTGCTTTTATACCTTCTGCAAGGGCTCGTCTTCCGCTGTGAAGTTTTTCAGGGTTTCCTCCCGATAGGCCCGCATCTGCTCCTGCATCTCAAAGCCCTCGGTGGACTCCTTGCTGAACAGAACCCGGCCGGTCATAAAAATCAGCTTGATGTCCAGAAGCAGGGAGTAGTTTTCAATATAGATGAGATCCAGCCGCAGCTTGTCCTCCGGAGTGGTGTTGTACTTGCCGAAGATCTGAGCGTAGCCGGTGAGACCTGCCTTGACCCGCTCCCGGTAGTGCCACTCCGGGCACTCCCGGCTGTAGGCTTCCACGTTCTCCACCCGCTCCGGCCGGGGACCCACGATGGACATATCTCCCCGGAGAATGTTCAGAATCTGGGGCAGCTCGTCCACCCGACAGCCCCGGATCACGTTGCCCACTTTGGTGATTCTGGGGTCTTTGCCGTTGGCGCGCATACTCAGGTCATAGCCGTTTTTTTCCGCATCCACGATCATGCTGCGGAATTTCAGAATATCAAAAACCTTACCGTCCCGGGTGACCCGCCTCTGCCGGTAGAATACGGGACCGCCGTCCTCCAGCTTGATGGCCAGGGCGGTGATCAGCATAATGGGCGCCGCGGGAATCAGGGCAATGAGACACAACACAATGTCCATGGCCCGCTTGCAGACGCGCTGCACCACGGTAAGGCCCCGGCCCCGAACCAGCTTCAAAGGCGTATCCAGCAGGGTTACGTCCTGGGCGGAGGAGAGAATGATGTCCGTAACCTGGGGGACCACATAGGCCCGGATGCTGCGGGCGTAGCAATACTTGATCAGGGTGCTGCGCTCGTCGCCGTCCACATCGTTGATGACAACGGCATCGTGGCGGTCGATGGCGGAGAGAATTCTGGGAAGACCGGCCTTGACGGAAATCACTTCCGTGATGGAATACTTGTCCCGGCGGGCATCCATTTTGAATTTCAGATCCAGGGCGCTTTCGTCC
>JAXEMQ010000055.1:0-6490 GCA_034099845.1 Faecousia sp. | reverse complement strand
TAGCTCCCGTAGTCCAGATCCGTATCCTGGGAAATCATGGAATGGCTGCCCTTCAGCAAAGGCTGGTATTTTTCAAAGAGCTTACTCAGCGCGTACAGGTGCCGGGGGCTGCGCACCCGGACCACATCCGGCACGTCCGTCTGGCTGGCGCCGATGCACTTGGCGAAATGGGGATTGAAATAGAAGGTATCCTCCTTTTCAATCTGGGTATCGGTGGTGGTACCGGTGAGATCGATGACGGGATACTGCACCGTCAGCTTCTGATAGAAACTGTCGCCAAGCAGGTCCTCCCGGTTGACCAGGTTGGGATCCAGGGGGAAGAGCTTATAGTTCCCCACCGAAATGGGCTTGCCGAGCTCTACCTGATTGCCGTTGTAGGATACCTGTAGCTTGTCTACAGCCTGCTCGCCGCTGAAGGCCAGGGCGTAGCCGTCGCCGTTGACCAGGGCCCGGTCCTTGTAATTGAGCTGGGTATCGTCCCGGCGGATGTTGTTGACGTAGATGTTTCCGCCCTCAAAGTTGTATTTCCTGCTGGCGGCCGTTTCTCCGTTGTACTCAAAGTACACCAGAGCGCCGTTTTCAAACTCCGCGTTCCAGTCGCCGTAGTGGCGCATATTGTGCAGTCTGGGGTAGGAGTAATTGATGAGGCCCTGATTCATCAGGTTGTAGGGATTGCTGGAATTGTCAATATCCGTTGTCTGTCTGGTGAACTTGCCGTAAACCAGATGGGGCTGATTGTTGCCGCTGCTGTCCGTGGGCTGGAAGATGGCGTCAGAGGCCAGCTCCTGATAGCTTACGGAGCGGGTGCCCTCCACCGTTTTATCATACAGGTCCTGAGACAGGTAAACCACGCAGCGCGCGGAAACGTAAGAAGAGTTTTTCACCGTATTGTATACTTTGGTATCCTCCTGCTTCCTGCGAATCTGGCAGGCCGCATAGCCATTGTACATCTGGACGGGATAATAGTTGGCCTGTTCATCACCGTAGGTTGTAAGGCCCGCCGCCGCCCTGGTGGCCGCCTGATAGCCCACCGCGTAGAAATTGTACATGGTCAGGGCCACGCCCGGGCCGGTGGTGCCGATAAGGCCGCCGGTCTTTTCCGCCTTCAGGTAGCAGTCGGCATAGGAGCCGTCGATGTAGGTAGGCCCGCTGACGGCGCCCACCAGACCGCCGGCATACTTACTGCCGGACAGCACCGTGGAAGCGGAGGAATTGACAATGTTCAGGCCCTTGCCGGTGGTGTAGGCGCCCACCAGGCCGCCCACAATCCGGCCCTCTACCCAGGGCTTCACGGCCTCGGGGTCTCTCTCCTGGGTGGGAGCCAGCCCCGCGCCGACCAGATCACCCAGCCGCTGGCTCAGGAACACCTGGACATTGTCGATGGTGGTATCGCCGGAAGCAATGCCGATGAGGGTGCCGGCGAAGGCACCGTTCCTGCCGGTAATCCGGGTGCCGGTCATCATCAGATCCTTGATGGTGCCGCGATAGGAGCCGAACAGGCCCACATAGGACGCTTTGGAATCGATGGTAAGCCCCTGAATGGCAGGCACAATTTTCTTGCCGCCCTCGGTGATCTTCTCACCCGCATAGCTTACCAGGGTATTGTTCACAATGGGCACAAAGCCGATGTTCTTTGCGGTATAGAGGTTATAGAAGCAGTCGGGATCCGCCTCGTTTTCCATAAAGGAGATGTCGCCCACCTGGATGGCGGAAGTAATCTCCACCCCGGGGCCCCCCTTGACCTTCTCCCCCAGCATGGAAATTCCGGGGTGCAGGTTTTGCAGGTGGCGGCCGTAGGCAATGTAGGCCGTGTTCTTCTTGCCGTCCTGCTTGTAGGCGAAAATGCCGTTGTCGGTGACCGTAATGCTCTTGGGGGCGATCAGGCTGCCCTCGGTGTCCTCTTCCACCTTCAGCTTGATGCAGATATTGGCTCCGGCAGGAATCTTCCCCTCGGTGTTTTGATAGAAGCTGCCCTCATTGGGATCCAGGCTGTCCAGAATCCACTCATGCTTATAGCTGGCGGCGGAAGAGATCGTGGGCGTTACCTTTTTGATGCAGACCTTCTTCTGCTCCTGCTCACTTGCCAGATTGTTCCAATTGGGCTCGTTGTTCTCGTCGTAGATGTAGATGGTAAACTTCAGCTTCATGGGCTTGGGCACCCGGCAGGAGAAGGTGACCTTCAGCTTTTCGGCGTTTTCCACCACAATGTCGGGAACCAGCGCGTCACTGAGGGTGATGGAGGTCAGGTCACCGCCATAGTAGCCGATGCGGGCCCCGTCATCCAGACGCAGCTGCTTCACACGCAGGCCGTCCAGCCGCAGCTCCAGCGCTTCTTCGCCCTCCTCCTGGATGGGCTCCTCGCTGTAGAACACGGCATACACCGTACCGGTTTCCGGGCAGAACTCGATGACCCAGTGGTTGTCCCACAGCTGGCGGTCCACACTGCTGACCGGCAGAATGGAGGCCGCGCCGGAATTCTCCAAAATGTGCCCATCTCCCGAGGAGGACTTGACATAACAGACTTTGTCCGCCTGGTCGTTGTCATCCGCCGCGTCAAAGGGACGGCCGGTCCGCTTGACCACGTCGCTGTTCCCTTCGGGGGTGTAGAGCTCCTGGAAGCCGCCGGTTTTCAGGGCGGTCAGCCGGTGCTGGGCGGCCATGTAGATGATCTCTGCCTTGCTGTCCAGCTCCCGCTGGCGGATATTTTTCCGCAGCTTCATCAGGCCCGCCACACTGACGGCCAGCAGGATGACAATCAGCGCCACCACAATCAGGATCTCCACCAGCGTGAAGCCCCGGGCCCCTTTCCTATTTTTTTGCAGCTGTTCAGAAAACGGTTTCATTTTTCGTTCCTCCACGGATCTGTTTCCCCCAACCGGGGGGCGGCGCTTGATAGCACAAAAACCGGTGCGAAAATCACGCGCCGGTATGTGCCGTCCTTCATCAGGCCAGTTCGAAATAGGTAACCACCATGGTCACCTTCACAGCCCCTTCTCCATTGTCATCCCGGTCCAGCAGCGCAATCTCCAGGTCGGAGATCTGGCTGATGTTGTCGCTGCCATGAATCCGGTTGATGATGCGGCGGGCATCGTAATAATCCGCCGCCCGGAACTCCATCTTAATGGGCCGGCGCAGCAAGTAGCCGCACTTGAGGCTGGCAGTGTCTCCAAAGCTCAGGGTGTAGTCCAGGGAGTCATCCAGGATGGAGTGCAGCTCCACCATCAGGATGCCGGAATTGTCAAAGCTGGGGATGGCCGTAGGGGTCCCCTGGGCAAACAGCTCCTCCAGCTCCGCTTCCATGGTCTTTTTCTTCTGGATCAGCGCCGTATTCTGCATGATCTGGTCCTGCTCATCCTGGGTCATCATCATATAGTTGTCCACGGAATTGTTGATGGGCTCCAGAATGAACTTATAGTAGCCGATGCCGATGATCAGCAGAATCATGATCACCAGCAAGACCGTTTCTCGTTTTGAAAGGCTCCGGTTCATGCTTACTCCTCCTCCTCAACGGGCTGCAGGGCAATGGTCACGGTGAAGTCCAGAATCTCCGTGGTTTCCTGATCCTCCGAAGAAGCCACGTTCAGTAGCGCCTTGGCAACCAGGGGCTGCTGCTCCACTTTGGCAAGCATGGCGGAAATCTGCCGCAGATTCATATCGGACATATTCACAACCATCACCGTGCCCTGAATGGACAGACTTTTCACCGTTCCCTGGGTGCGCAGATACTTCTCCACCATGGTCAGCACTTCCGTCCGGTCCACGGTAACCAGGCCCTCTTCGGCGCTGTCTTCCATCCATTTCCGGGAATAGGTGCGGTATTTTTCCTCCACCGCGGGGTAGTCGGCCACGGCCTGCTGCATCATCAGGTACTGATCGTGGGTGGCATTGTATTCTCTTTCCGCCCGGTCCAGCCGTTCCAGCTGATCAATCACACCGAACTTGGCAACACAGCCCGCCACAATCAGAATCAGGACGAGACCGAGAACGGAAGCAACCACGTCCTTCTTTCTGCTCTCCTTCTGGGCCAGATTGATATAGGTTTTGGAAGGCAGCTTCATCCCCTTGGGGGCTGCCTTTTTCTTTTCCTTTTCCTTGGTAATGTTCATAATCCGGCCTCCTATTTCTGCAGGGCACAGCCAACGGCCCGGGCATAGATCCAGGGATTTTCCAGTTTCTCCGCACCGGGGATCAGCTCGGCTACGTTCATCAGCTCCAAATCGGTGGTGTGGGAAATGGCTTCCTGCAGGGACGGGATTCCCGCGCCGCCGCCGCAGAGGCAGATTCTGTGCAGGCTCTGGTCCCGGTTGTTGTAGTTGTAGAAATTCACGGACTTCATAATTTCCACAGCCATGCGGTTATAGATGTCCTGGCACTGCTGCATGGACTGGGCATCCTGATAATTGGTCATCAGGTGGGTATGGGCCATGTGAATGTCCACACCCCGCTCGTCGGCAATCACCTGCTCCAGGTCCCCCAGGCCCAGGCTCACCGTCCGGCGGTTCCGGAACTCGCCGCCCCGGTAGATATACATCCGCAGGCCCCGGTGGCCCACATCCACCAGGCAGCAGTCCTGCTCATCGCCCTTGTGCCGGGCCGTGTAGTCTGCCACCAGAGCGCCGTAGGCCACTTCCTCCGGAATGGCGGTTTCCAGCCTGCAGCCCGCCAGCCGGAACAGGGTCCGGTACTGCTCAATGGTCTCCTTCAGGGCCGCGCAGGCGAAGAGCCGCATCTGGGTGGGTTCCCCCGCTTCCCGGACGATTTCCTGAACGGAATAGTCAAAGTAGTAGCGGCTCTTTTCCTGATTCAGGTAGTCCTTAAATTCAAAGGGCAGGTTGTATTTGAGCTGGGCTTCCGTCATAGGCGGCACCACCACATTCCGGGCAAACACCAGCCGGTCCGGCAGGATCACCGCCGCCTTGCCTTTGGAAATGCCGCCCTTGGACATGGCCGTGCGGAGGGTCTCTGCCATGGCGTCGTTAAAGACGACCATGCCGTCGGACACCAGATTGTCCGGCAGCTCCAGACAAGCCGCCTTTTTTACGTTTTCTCCGGAAACCGTGACGATTTTCACCGCGGACTCGCCGATATCAAACGCAGTAATGGTTCCTGCCATATGTATTACCTCCTGAATTAGGTGGGATGAATATGTTAAAACAGCGACAAATAGGCTTCAATCAGGCCGTTTCCCCACAGGGCGGTGAGGATGGCGGCGGCGGAAATGGCGGGCCCCCAGGGGAACACCCGATCCGTTTTCCCCCGGGTGGCAACCATGCCGAAGACGATGCCCAGAACGCAGGCGGTGAACAGGCACAGAATGTTGCCCATCCAGCCCAGGTACAGCCCCGTGGCAAACAGGAGCTTCAGATCTCCTCCGCCCATGGCTTCGATTTTCCGCAGCTTTTCATAGAGCAGGACAATCAGCAGCAGCCCGCCGCCCACGGCAAAGCCGCCCAGCAAACTGTCGATCCACTGGGCCCTGTCTGCCCTCAGAATCAGCAAAAACACCAGCCGGACCGCGATCAGGGAAACCACAAACCGGTCCGGAATGATATACCCCTCCAAATCCGCGAAGGCGCAGGCCAGCAGCAGGCTGCCGAAAATCGCGTATTCCAGGGCTTGGAGCGAAATATCATAGGTGAAAAGCACCGCCAGGTAAACCGCGGCAGTGGAAAGCTCGGCCAGCAGATGGCCCTTGGAAAGCTTTGCGCCGCAGTAGCGGCACTTGCCCTTGGAGGCAAGAAAGCTCACAACCGGCACCAGATCCCGGGGGGCCAGAACATGGCCGCAGGCATCACAGTGGGACCGGCCCCGCAGCACGCTTTCCCCGTGAACAATGCGCCAGGCAAAGCAATTGAGAAAGGAGCCCATGCACAGCCCCAAAACCAGGGCCAGCACACAGCCGTAGACCAGCGCGAATGTGGAAGAATAGAGCATGGAAAACCTTCCTTTCTGTTTCCCTATGCGGACACCGCCAACCCAAACGGTGCCCGCAATGGTGGGTTGTGTTACGCGTCAGCCCCTGGCCGGTGCATGCTGCCGGGAAAGGGGCCGGATAGCGAGTTAGGGCTTGGTCGTAGAGGGCGTGGTAGTGCCGCTTGCACCAGTCACATCGCAAGAAACTTTGCCTTCTGCATCGACAGTAACGGTAACAGTGTCGCCCTTTGTAGGAGTAGCGGGAGTTTCTCCCAGATACTCAGGCCATTCTACATATTGCCACTCTTCTTTTGTCTGAGTCATCTCAGGAGTTGTCCTGGTGACAGGGGTAGTGGTGCCACTGCCATCCAGATACTCAACCATTGCCTCGGAGTACTTAGAACGGATGTTGGCAATATCGGCAGCCTCACGGGCCTTCTCCAGCTGAGCGGTGAAGGTGGGGATGGCGATGGCGATCAGAATGGCGATGATGGCCACGACGATCAGCATTTCCATCAGGGTAAAGCCCTTGGTATTCTTGATCTTCTTCATAAAATATCAAACTCCCTTCTATTGT
>JAXEMQ010000054.1:0-8131 GCA_034099845.1 Faecousia sp. | reverse complement strand
TCAAACCGCCCCGGGTCCCGATCCAACAATTGAGAAAACATGCCGATCACAAACATACAGATTGCAGGGACGATCAGATAGAGACTGATGGTACGGTAGGTTTTCCAGAATTTATCCATATCTGTTCCTCCGTTCAGCTTTTGCAGTCGGTGATAACCATTTCCCCGTCTTCCACCGTGACACGGCTGCTGCGGATGGCATCATGGCTGTAGAAGTCCCCGTAGGTGTAGCGGATCACATAGCCGTCCGGCTGCTTTTCCTCGGATAAAACATCATAGGCGCCCTCAATATATCCGGTGAGGCAAGCATCGCCTGTATTCAGGAACAGTTCTGTCACAGAGCGGGCCTCGTCTCCATTGTCCACAAGCCGGTCTTAATCGCCCCCGGCGCGGAGGCAATCATCCGCTTCTGCATGGGATTCAGATAGTCCTCAAAAACCTCCCGGGAGGAAGACAGCAGCAGCGTGGAGCGGTCCGGACTGACTGCCTGCACAATGGCGGTAAAGGGAACCTGGTCGCTTTGCCACTGGGCAGCCAGTTTGCACTCCAGGATATAGTCCGGTGGAACTACGGCGCTTGCCAGCAGGGCTCCGGTAGCGGCGTCCGTAAACTGCCGCAGATTGGGGTTTCTGGGGGCTTCCTCCCCCTCATAGGAAATATGAATTTTGCAGCCGCACTGGGAGCAGAAGGTAAAGGTGGCGTTTTCCTTCACATTCAGCGGCGCGCCGCAGGACGGGCAGGTATAGGCTTGGATTCTCATGGTTCCGGGCTCCTTTCTTTTCCGGCGGTTTGGTCCCCCGCGGGGACAGCTTTCCAGGTCAGGGGCTTTTCCCGGCCGAAAGGCTTCTCTGTTTTTACTATACCACAATTCCCGGAAATTGCCAAAGAAATTGCAGCTTTTCCTTAAAAATCCGGACAATTCATGGCGCGGCATGGGTGTCCGGCGAATTCGGATTACAGCGCGTGGAATACCGGGTTCCTGTGCTCGAATGTGGCGATCCGCGTAAAGCCAGGCTCCTCTTTCAAAATGGCATAGGCATCCCGAATGTGGTCTGCCAGGAATTCCGTCCTGAGGGCGTCGGAGTCTACGGTACTGATCTTTCCGCCAAAATCTTTGTACAGCCTCAAAATGTTTCTGCCAGGCTGCGTATCCGCAAGGCCATAGTGCCAGGAAGACGTATGGACTTCAATGCCCTTGGGATCATCCCAGTCCCGTTTGATGCCGTAGTCAACGTGGTCCGTAAAACACATTTCATCCAGGCCCAGTTCGATCCCCTTTTTGATCTGGTTCTCCATTGGTTCCCGGGAATCATCCGAAAACTCGCTGTATAAATGATCATCGGCGTACATTTTGCTTTCCTCCGCGTTTCTTTCGATATAAAGGAAGGCTCTGATTCCATCGGCAGGAGCAGGGCCGGGGAAGGGCTCCACCGCAGGCGAAATATTCAGAGGATTCCAAAAAACCGTCTGAATTCTGATGCGGTTTTTCCGACCTACGCCCACAACTTTATTTTCGATTCCATTCGGAATTATCAAATGGGAAAGGAAAGCTGGTCGCTACCGTCCCTAACCACCTACAAGAAAATCCGCACTGCCGCGTGGATGCAGAACAATTTGGAAAATGCGGTGGAAGCCTTCATGGAGAAATTCAAGTGCAGGCGAAAAACCGCAGACCGATTTTTCCGGGAAGCCAGCTGCCTGCATCGCCGGAAGAAACCAATCCTCCTGGATGACAAGGAGGAAGAACGGGACATACTGGAAGAGCTTGCCGGTGAAGATGCGGATGATGTGTCCCAAATCATCTGGCACGAGGTTCATGCCAATGCAGTCCGAACAGCCTTTGACCGTCTGACCTCGGACGAGAAAGAGTATCTGCAAAGACGAAACGCCCTGTGTATGAAATGCGGCTGCGCCCGGAATATCAAATACGGCGAAAGCTTCGATAACCTCGGCGCACATTTTGAACTCACCACAGCGAATGGTGCGGAGAAGGCATATCGCAAGGCCGTAGATCACCTGACGAGACTGCTGGTGGAGGACAACGCCATCTGTGCAGTTACCACAAAAAGGAAGAAGGTCATCCGCAGAAAATTGCCGCCGCAGTTTACGAATATCAGGCAGACTACGACGGCGAGTGGGGCGAGATTGAAATTGATTTTGAAAACGGCCGCCTGTTCTGGGGTAATTCCACTGTTTGTATCTGTCAAGACCGCAATCTTTTCGTCCTATTTGTCTTCTTTATCTGTCCGGGGTCACCCCGCATGCTCATCCCGTCCGTTTCATCTTAATCAGCAATGAACCATGATTATCCTGCGTCGATGATTTCCGGTCGTTGGTGGCGCATGATTTTTACCGCAGTAAGAATGGTGACAAAGTTCAATACTCCCTCGGTGATAAGCGTCAGTCCGAGCAATACCATCATTATCCGGGCGCTTTCTGAGGGGCGCA
Organism: Faecousia sp.; assembly: GCA_034099845.1. GTDB lineage: Bacteria > Bacillota > Clostridia > Oscillospirales > Oscillospiraceae > Faecousia. The sequence goes on along the minus strand of JAXEMQ010000054.1, from coordinate 5,684 downwards.
GCACCAGAAGAAAGCCAAAAGCCCCCGTCAGAATTGCTGCTGCGAGAATCAGCCACCATTTTGCAATTCCAAAGGCTTTTGCATCAATGGCAATTTGTACTTTCAGCAGGGCGTCTGCCAGAACATAGATCCCCAGAATAATACAAATAATGCTGATCATCACATTTGCACGAAGCATCATGATGATGCCGAGGGCCATCAGTAAAATACCGGATGCCAGATCGAACTGAAATGCCAGCCGATACAAGTCCTTTGAGAAATAGCCGATCATTTTGATGAGCCCAAACAGAAGCATGATGATTCCCGAAATCCTGCAAAACAATTCGGCTGAAAAATCCGGGAGAGCAACCAGGAGTATCCCCAGCGCGCAAAGCAATGTTGAGATGATTAAGTATCCAATTTTTGCGGTTTGAATCCGTTTGTTCCAATACATAGCATATGCCTCCCAATTATTGGAATATATCGAAGATGCGATTCTATACGCAAGTATAGTCGGCATCCGTAATGTCGAAGGTTGGTTCAGAGAGAATTGCGCTCTCACGAAATGAGGGTAGGATTGCCAAGACTGCCACAGCAACTACTGCGAGAAACCAAAATACAATCTGTAGTATCGTCTCCAACGCCCGTACTCCCTCCAATTCTTATAGTCTGATCAGCCGGATTGCCTACCTTCCTGTAAAGAAGCAATCCGGCTGATTCGTGTCTCTATGACATAGCCTTGTTATGCTTGCCGTAGGGCTAATAAATCTGTTTGCTCCCAGGGCAAATCCACCGTGTTGGAGCCAAAGTGTCCGTAGCTTGCGGTGTGCCGGTAAAACGGCGTCCGCAGGTTAAGCTGATCGATAATTGCGGAAGGACGCAGGTCAACGGTATCCCGAATCAACTTCTGAATGCTTTCATCCGAAGTCACACCTGTGCCAAAGGTATCCACCAACAGAGATACCGGCTGGGCCACACCAATGGCATAGCTGATCTGAATTTCGCACCGATCCGCCAGACCCGCCGCCACCACATTTTTCGCCAGATACCGGGCCATGTACGCGCCGCTCCGGTCCACCTTGGAGGGGTCCTTGCCGGAGAACGCCCCGCCGCCGTGACGGGCATAGCCGCCGTAGGTGTCCACAATCAGCTTTCTGCCGGTGAGGCCGCTGTCTCCGGCGGGGCCGCCGATGCAGAAACGGCCTGTGGGATTGATAAAGTATTTGGTGTCGGCATCCAGCATGGCTTCCGGAATCACCGGGCGGATGACATGAAGAAGGACATCTTCACGGAGCGTATCCATGGATACATCCGCTCCGTGCTGGGAGGAAACCACCACTGCGTCCACCCGTGCAGGGATACCATCCCGGTATTCTACTGTGACCTGAGCTTTTCCGTCCGGCAGGAGATAGGGCAGGATCCCTTCCCGGCGCACATAGGCCAGACGCTTTGTCAGCTTATGGGCAAGCTCGATGGGCAGGGGCATCAGGCTGTCTGTTTCCCGGCAGGCATAGCCGAACATCATGCCCTGATCGCCCGCACCGTTTTCCATGGTGTCTGACCGTTCCACACCCATGTTGATGTCGGGAGACTGCTGGTGAACATCCACAGTGATCCGACAGGAATCCGCATCGAAGCCGTGTCCCGGCTTGGTATAGCCGATCTCCCGAATCACCTGCCGGGCAATGGCTTCATAATCCACCCGGGCGGCAGAGGTGATCTCGCCGAAAATATGGACTTCATCGGTGATGGCTGTGACCTCACAGGCCACATGGGAATGAGGATCCTTTTCCAGCAGGGCATCCAGAATTGCATCGGCAATCTGGTCGCAGACCTTGTCCGGATGCCCTTCCGTTACGCTTTCAGAAGTAAAGAAGGTAGTCATTTTGTTGCTGCCTCCTGCTTTTTACAGCAGCTGCACTGCCACAGGGTATCGGCGGTGGGTTTCCAATTTTTGGCGTAGGCTTCGCACTTATCGCACAGGTGGTCAACCGTCTCGGGAGACTGAAGGTCAGTAGAATGGGCACCGGTGGCCTTCACGATTTCCCGGAGCTTTTCCGGGTTCTCCAACATGGGGCAGGGACGCAGATGATTGTCATTGAAGGGCTGACCGTCGTGATAGGCCATGAAGATGGGACTGCGCATCACATCCAGCAAGCTCATGTCCCGGATGTTGGCGTTGGAATAGTGGATAAACACGCAGGGGTCGCAGTCGCCGTTGGCATTGATATGTAGATACCGCCGTCCACCGGCAATGCAGCCGCCGACATATTCGCCGTCATTCTGGAAGTCCATGGCGAAGATGGGCTTGGTAGCACGGATGTCCCGGATGCGGTGATACATGAATTCCCGCTGTTCGGGATTGGGCAGCAGCTCCGGCGCGGCATCGTTGCCCACGGGCATATAGTGGAAGTACCACACGAACCGCGCGCCCCACTCCACCATCTGGTCAATGAACTCGTAGGAGCTGATGGAGTCCAGATTCTGGCTGGTGTAGCAGCAGGACAGACCGAAGGGCAGGTGCTTTTCCTTCAGGATTGCCATAGCCTTGATGACCTTCTGGTAAGTGCCGTTGCCACGGCGGCCGTCGGTGGCGGCTTCAAAGCCCTCGATGCTGATGGCTGGAATGAAGTTCTTCACCCGGAGCATCTCGTCTGCAAAGGCTTCGTCAATGAGAGTGGCATTGGTGAAGGAGAGGAACTGACAGTCGCTGTGCTTTTCGCAAAGGGCAATCAGATCCTTTTTACGCACCAGCGGTTCACCGCCGGTGTAGATGTACATATACACACCCATTTCCTTGCCCTGGGTGATAATGGAGTCAATTTCGTCGAAGGTCAGGTTCAGCTTATTACCATACTCCGCTGCCCAGCAGCCGGTACAGTGCAGGTTGCAGGCAGAGGTGGGGTCCAACAGGATTGCCCAGGGGATATTGCAGTTGTATTTCTTTCGATATTCCTCCTGCTTTGGCCAGCCGATGATGTTGGCGTTGAGGAAGAAGTTCTCAAAGGTCGCCTTCAGAACACCGGGATCGGTTTCTTTCAGAATGCTCATGACCAGCTGGTACATATTGTTCTGGGGATCTTCCAGAACATTTCGGACAGCGGCACGCTGAGTGGGAAAACTATCGGGACCCTCTCCTGCCAGCTTGTCCACCCAGCTCATGAGCTTCAGGGCATTTTCTTCGGGGTTCTTTTCCAGATAACCAAAGGCTGTGCGCAAAGATGCTTTTTTCAGCTGATTGGATAATGACATATTTATCTCTCCTTTTAGCGGCGGGGAGGTTTGCCCTCCCCGCATTCCATTATCACGCGATCACATGGTAGGTTTTCAGCAATTTCTCGATATCTGTGCCCTGAATCTTCTTCAGCAGCTTGTTCAGAACCATTTTCTCCTTGAAGCCCAGCTCCATATCCGTCAGGGGCTTGCCGTCCCGAAGCTGGATGGCAGCGTTCAGCAGATCACGAATGTCGTAAACGCTGCCCCAGACCTCAGGCACACCACGGTCGATGTCCAGCAGGGTGTAGACAGCCTCCATGCCGGTACGCATGGAATACTCGGTGGTGAAGATGGTATCCCGCTTGGTTTCGGCAAACTGACCCAGGAACGCAAAGTTCACAGCACCCTCGGGCACCACATCAGGACGGTCACCGGCGGCACGGGGCATGAAGAAAGCGGTAATATAGGGCATCATCACCGGCACAGTGTTGGCGCTGTGCTCGGCCAGCTCCTCGATCTCCCCCACCGGCACGCCGATGTGGTACAGCCACTCCATACAGATTTCCTTACCGGTGCACTCCCGCATAGGCTTCTTCACGAAGTCGCCGGGTTTGTCGGAGAACAGGCCGTAAACCCACACCAGGCACTGATCTTTGGGCTGATTCCGGAACTGGGGCTGACGGTTGATGGTCCAGCTCAGCAGCCACCCGGAATCCTTCACGGTCACGATGCCGCCGGTAACCACGCCGCCGGTAAAGGGGTCACGCTTGCAGATATTTTTGATATAGGGAATGATCTTCTGATCCAGTGTAGTGACAGTGGCGCTCATCCAGTTGGACTGCTCAGGATCATGGCAGAACTTGTCGGGATGACCAAAGGAAGGATCCTGCGCGGCAATTCTGCGCCACATATCCCAGCCACCGCCGGGCTTAATTTCGGGGTTGAAGGGTGCCACGGTATTCTGGGAACCCACGGTGGCGTTCTCCACGCAGCCGCCGTTGGTAATGAACACCAGATCGTTTTCCGTCAGGTCAACAAACTGATGTTTGCCCTCAGACAGCAGCTCAATACGCTTTGCCTGCTTTTTACCGGGCTGGATGTCGAACTCCACATTGACCACCTTGGTGTTATAGTGGAACTGGACACCGAAGCCTTCCAGATACTTGACCATGGGCAGAATCATAGATTCGTACTGGTTATAACGGGTGAACCGCAGAGCCTTGAAGTCCGGCAGACCGCCCACATGGTGGATATAGCGCTTGAGATACAGCTTCATTTCCAAAGCGCTGTGCCAGTTCTCAAAGGCAAACATGGTGCGCCAGTAGAGCCAGAAATTGGAGTTCAGCACCTCCTCATCGAAGAAATCCGTAATGCGCTTATCGTACAGGTCTTCATCGGGGGTGAAGAACAGCTTCATGATCTCCATTGCAGCCTTGTCGGACAGACCGAACTTGCCGTCGGTGTGGGCATCCTGACCCTGGTTGACGGTTGCCCGGCAGAGGGAGTAGTTGGGGTCTTTCTTGTTCAGCCAGTAGTATTCGTCCAGGACACTGACCCCTTCTGTCTCGATGGAAGGAATGGAACGGAACAAATCCCACATGACCTCGAAATGGTTATCCATCTCCCGTCCGCCCCGCATGACATAGCCTACATCGGGGTACTGCCAGCCATCGCAGGCACCGCCGGGAATGGGGTCTTTCTCATAGATGTGGATGTTCTGACCCTGCATCTGTCCGTCACGAACCAGATAGCAGGCGGCAGTCAGAGCCGCAAGGCCGGTGCCGATGATGTGGGCGGACTTGTTGTCCACGCCCTCGGGCTTTCTGGGGCGGGCAAAGGCTTCATAGTTACCACTGGAATAATACATTATTTTTCCTCCTTGTTATATTGGTGTCCTCTGTTTTAGAGGTGCTCTTGGTTTGTGCCCTCATTATATCGGGAAGATTCTTCCTTTCCTATGGACAAAGATACCCGCTGTGCCTGAAATTCAGACACAGCGGGTAGGTTTGCCTAAAGACTATGACCGCATTTTCTCACAACGGTCAATGAGATGCTCCAAATCACCGCACTTTAATTCTAAAATCCGCCGAAACCGGGCCATAGCATTCGGGTTCATACCGGTTTCCAGCCAGCCCATGATCATACCGAAGCTGACACATTTCAGATAATCTACAACGGTGGTATAATCCTCAGATGTCATTTTTCGGTTGCCTAGAACGCCGTCTACATACGTCCTGACCACATAAGTACAGACCCGCCATTGGTATTGCTCATAAATGTCTCGGTTGACGGAATGATAGATATGAAGCACCGCTTTCCGATTGGCCAGCGCAAATTCCAGTGCTGCATTGATACAATCGTCCAGGGAATCGATGGTAGGATGCCCCCGGATAATCCGCTCCGCATCCTCGTCTACTATATTCTCCATCAGTTGGGGCAGATCCTGATAGTAGTAATAGAAGGTATTGCGGTTCACCCCGCAGTCCTCC
>JAXEMQ010000050.1:0-3032 GCA_034099845.1 Faecousia sp. | reverse complement strand
CCCTGAAAAAGACCATTACCGCGGTAAATGGGTCTGCTGGTACCACTGCCGTGTCGAGCGATGGTAAACGGGCGGTGGCGGGGATTGGAGACACGGTCAGCTACAAGCTGGAAGTGGATGTGCCCGAGTATCCCAGCCAGTCGGTTTCCAGAATTTTTACCATCACTGACACCATGTCCGACGGATTAACGTTGCAAAAGGACGGCATCAAAGTCGTTGATCAGGTTGGTAACGAGATTACCATTCCAACTAGGCTGATTACGGCGACAGAGCGGACGCTTACCATCAATCTGGACAACAGTGACCTGATTACCGGGAAAACGAAGCTGGTTGTGACCTATGATGCCCAATTGAATACCAGCGCAACCATCGGCACAGAAGGCAATGTGAATACCGCAGCGCTGACCTACACCAATAATCCCTATGGGACTGTCCCTGCCGATACTGATTTCGCCGCGAAGGCCAGAGCGGTCAGTGGTTCTGACAATACGAACAATACGAAAACCTTTATGGACACAGCAACCGTCTATACCTTCGGCATTGAAGTTGCCAAGGTCGCAAAGGGAACGAAAACAGGCCTGCAGGGTGCGGTATTTGAGCTGAAACTGAAGGATACGATGCGGAAAATCGGTTTTACAGGTTCCGGCGGCACTTATACGAAGGCAGCGGACGGAACCGCAGCCCTGACAACCGGAAGGGATGGCAAGCTAACCCTGAAGGGCCTGGCTCCCGGAACATACAAGCTGAAGGAGACGAAGGCGCCCGCCGGCTATGTGCTGTCCGCCGGAGAGACCGAGATAACCATTGCCGACACGGATTTCAATGGAATCCCGGACAGCAAGGAGCAACCCACCACGGATACGACCACCACGCAGACAACCGAAAAGGACAATGGCCTGGTCAGTATTACGGTGGAGAATACCAAGGGCTTCACCCTGCCCCGGACCGGCGGCATCGGAACGGTGCTGTTTAGCATGATCGGCATTGTGCTCATGGGCAGCGGTGTTCTGCTGGTTGCGGTGTTCCTCCGGAAACGCTTCGGAAAATCCAGATAAGACAGAGCTTTGGGCGGGGAAACCCGCCCAAAACGCATAAGAAGGGAGGAACTGCATCTGACAAAGAAGCAAGATTCTGCGAAGAAGCAAGCACCCCTCTGGCCGCTGCTGGTGTTTGCGCTGCTCTTGATTTTCGGCGGCTCCGCCGTCTTCTTCTATCCGACCCTGGCAAACTACATGGCGGAGCGCGATCAGGCCACCGTTATCGAAAATTACATTCAGACCAGTACAGAGCTGGATGTGGAGAAAATGGATGCAGAATGGGAGCGGGCCAGAACCTATAATAACAGCCTGTCCGGCAATCCGGTTCAGTATCCGTTCCTGCCCGGAACGGGATATGTACTGCCAAAAAACTATATGGAAGTACTGAACATCGCCGGAGACGGCGTTATGGGCTATCTGCGCATTCCGAAAATCTATGTGAATCTCCCGATTTTTCATGGGTGCGATGAGGAAGCCCTTCAGAAAGGCGCCGGGCATATTGAACAGACCCATCTGCCGATCGGAGGGGAAAGCACGCATTGTGTCATATCCGGGCACCGGGGGCTGCCCCATGCGGAAATGTTCACGCGCCTGGACGAACTGGAACCCGGAGACGAGTTCTATATCTGCGTGCTGGGTGAGACGCTGGCTTATGAGGTTGACCGGATTACCGTTGTGCTCCCGGAGGAATTGGAGAACATATCCGTGGTAGAGGGGGAGGATCTGGTAACCCTGGTTACCTGCACACCTTATGCGGTTAATACGCACCGGCTTCTGGTTCGAGGACACAGAACAGAATACCATTCGGAAGCGGCGCCGGTTTCTGTAGAACCGGCGATCCATGTGGTATATCATGGGCTGGATCAGAATATGACCCGGATCGGTGTGATACTGGGCTGCGTACTGCTGGTGATCATCGTGCTGATATTGTTTACCGGGAAGAAAAGAGGAAAGCATCGTGGGTAATCAGAAGCAAAAAAAAGGAAACGGAGTGCTGCCTCTGGTATTGGGGCTGGCGCTGATTCTGCTGGGGGCGGCGGTTTATTTACTCCCGAAAGTGACCAACGCGCTCTATGAACACAAGATTCAGAATCAGAAGGAAGCTTTTCTGGCGGAAACCCCCGTTGTGAACCCGGATGGGGAGGCGGGCGAGGAAACGGAGACGGCTCTGAGTCCGGTACTGCAGGAACTGTATGATTGCCTTCAGAAGGAGAATGAAAGGCTGTTTGAAAACCATCAGGACCGGCTGACGGACCCCTTTGCCTATGAGCAGGTAGCGGTGGATCTGAGCCGATATGGATTGAGAGACAATATCATCGGCTATATCACAATTGAAAAGATGAATGTTGTGCTGCCGATCCTTCTTGGCGCGACCGTTGACAATATGCGCGTTGGGGCGGTTCACCTGACGGAAACCTCCTACCCAATTGGCGGAGAGAATACGAATTGTGTGCTGGCGGCCCACCGCGGTGCCAGTACGCAGGAAATGTTCCGCAATATTGAAGTTCTGGAGGTGGGAGACCGGGTTATCATTGAGAATTTTAAGGAAGAGCTGGTCTATGAGGTTAAAGAGACCATGGTAATCGATCCATCGGATGTCGGCAGCCTGCTGATTCAGGAGGGAAGAGACCTGGTAACGCTGATTACCTGCCATCCACTGGGACGTAACGACCACAGATATGTAGTCTTCTGTGAGCGTGTTGACGAAGCTACTGGGTGAAGAGGATGCAGAATGAACAGGGCTGAACTGGAGCACTATATCGCGGAAGTCTACAGTACCCAGGGGGAAAAACCCTGGGCGCAGTCGCCGACAAATACCGTGTTCCGACATCGTCACAATCGGAAGTGGTTTGCCATTATCATGGACATTCCAAGGGAAAAGGTGGGGCTTTCCGGCGAGGAAATTATTTCCGTGGTGAATGTAAAATGCGATCCCCGGCTGATCGGTTCCTTCCGGGAAGAACCGGGAATTTTTCCCGCCTATCACATGAACAA
>JAXEMQ010000049.1:0-4074 GCA_034099845.1 Faecousia sp. | reverse complement strand
GAAGTACAACGGCGGCGTGCCCAAGGCCGAGACCGGCAAGGAGAACCTGGAGGCTCTGGAGAAGGGTCTGCCCAACCTGCTGCAGCACGTTGAGAACATCACTCAGGTTTACAAGCTGCCCTGCGTGGTCGCCATCAACCGGTTCCCCCTGGATACCGAGGCCGAGCTGAAGCTGGTGGAAGAGAAGTGCAAGGAGCTGGGCGTCAACGTTGTCCTGTCCGAGGTTTGGGCAAAGGGCGGCGAAGGCGGCGTAGAGCTGGCTAAGGAAGTTGTCCGTCTGTGCGAACTGCCCAACGACTTCACCTTCAGCTACGATGTGAACGCTCCCATCAAGGATAAGATTGAGGCTATTGTCAAGAAGATCTACCATGGCGACGGCGTTGTCTTCACCGCCAACGCGGAGAAGCAGATCAAGACCCTGACCGAGCTGGGCTACGACAAGATGCCCATCTGCATGGCCAAGACCCAGTACTCCTTCACCGACGATCAGACCAAGCTGGGTGCCCCCGAGGGCTTCACCATCACCGTCCGGAACGTCAAGGTTTCCGCCGGTGCCGGCTTCCTGGTGGCACTGACCGGCGAGATCATGACCATGCCCGGCCTGCCCAAGGTCCCCGCTGCCGAGCGCATCGACGTGGACGAGAACGGCAAGATCAGCGGCCTGTTCTAATTTTGGAAAACTCTGAAAAAATCGTCTGCGGGTGTGCGTGGATCTTTTGCCCCCACTCCGCAGAACGGTAAGCTCGAAATACACAAAGTATTCTTTCGCTTCCCGTTCTTTGATTGGTGACAAAATCTCACCCTCACGCCTCTTGCCGATTTGTTCCAGAGCTTTCCTTGGGGAAAAATCTATAAAGAGTATCCCTTCGGATTATTCAGCACCTGAGCGCAGGCGGCCACCGCCGCCTGCGCTTTTCCATAATGAATAAGGAGCGTAGAAAATCATGGATATGACTATGGAATCCTGCCGCAGGTTTGTGGAAGTCCTGGCCTCCGATGCGCCCGCCCCCGGCGGCGGCGGCGCGGCTGCCCTGGTTGGCGCCATCGGCACCGCGCTGGGCAACATGGTGGGCTCCCTGACGGTGGGCAAGAAGAAGTATGCCGATGTGCAGGAGGAAATCCTGGATCTGAAGGCTAAGTGCGATGCACTGCAGAAGGAGCTGCTGGATCAGGTGGAGGCCGATGACAAGGGCTTTGTTCCCCTGGCAAAGGCCTACGGTATTCCCAAGGACGACCCCAACCGGGATACCATTCTGGAAGAGGCCACCGTTACCGCCTGCGCCGTGCCCATGCACATTATGGAGCTAAGCTGCCAGGCCATTGAATACATCTCCGTCTTCGCCGCCAAGGGCAGCCGCCTGGCTGTTTCCGATGCCGGCTGCGCCGCCGTGTGCTGCAAGGCAGCATTGCAGGCCGCGTCCCTCAACGTGTTCATCAACACCAAGAGCCTGAAGAACCGGGCCACCGCCGATGAGATGAACGCCAAGGCAAACGGGATGCTTGCCAAGTATGTTCCCATGGCAGATGAAATCTTCAACAGCGTCAAGGCGCTGTTTGGCCAGTAATGATTAGGAGGAAATAATTATGGCAAAGCTGCTGCTGGGCAAGGAAGTAACCGATGCCCTGAACGCAAACCTGCAGACCCGTACATCCGCCCTGCGGGAGAAGGGCGTTGTCCCCACCCTGGGCATCATCCGTGTGGGCGCGGACCCCAGTGATGTGAGCTACGAGAAGGGTGCTACCAAGCGCGCCGAGCTGGTGGGTGTGGAGGTCAAGAAGTTTGAGCTGCCCGCCGATGCCACCAAGGCCGATGTGCTGGCGGTCATCGATCAGGTGAATGCCGATGATTCCATCCACGGCGTTCTCATGTTCCGGCCCCTGCCCAAGCACCTGAAGGCGGATCAGAACGAGATCTGCAACCGTCTGGATCCCAGAAAGGATATGGACTGCATGACCCATATGAGTAACGCCGGTGTGTTCGAGGGCCTTTCCCTGGGCTACGCTCCCTGCACCCCCGCCGCCTGTATGGAGATCCTGGATTACTACGGCATCGACTGCAAGGGTAAAAACGCCGTTGTCATCGGCCGCAGCCTGGTTGTAGGCAAGCCCGCCGCCATGATGCTCATGGGTAAGAATGCCACTGTTACCGTCTGCCATACCAAGACCGTGAATACCGCGGAAATCTGCAGAAACGCGGACATCATTGTATCCGCTGCCGGTGTGCTGAACTCTCTGACCAAGGACTATGTCCGTCCCGGCCAGGTGGTCATTGATGTTTCCATCAACTGGGATGCCAACAAGCCCAACGCCAAGGGCGGTTTGGGCGGTATTGCCGGCGATGCGAAGTTTGACGAGGTGGAGCCCATTGTGGACGCCATCACCCCCGTTCCCGGCGGCGTGGGCAGCGTGACCACCTCCGTGCTGATGAAGCATGTGGTTGAGGCTGCGGAGAAGGTCTGACCTTTCTGCCGTCCGCGGAAACAGTCCTTTGTGGCTGTTTCCCGGACGGTTTTTGCGCAATAGGTGAAAGATATGAAAAAACTGAAAAATCTATCGGAAAGCGACTTTTTGAAGCTGTTCCTCGGGGCGTTTTCCACGGCGTTTCTCATTGCCGCGCTTGTTGTACCCGACCGGGGACAGATGATCACCGGGCTGTGGCAGATCCTCAGCCAGCCCGCCAAGATCCCCACCAGCTGCTTTGCCGTGGGCGGCTACGCCGGGACGCTTCTCAACATGGCCCTGGTGGGCTATGTCTGCCTGGGCCTGTATGTGGCCTTTGGGGCGGAGATGAACGCCGTTGCCACACTGGCCAGCGTCCTCACCATTGGCTTTGGCTCCTGGGGCATCAACATTCTGAACATCTGGCCCACCATCCTGGGTGTGGTGCTCTACTGCGCTGTGAAAAAGCAGCCGCTGAAGGGCAGCGTCACCGCCATGCTCTTCTCCACCGGCATCGCGCCGCTGGTTACCGATCTTATGGTGCGCTATCCCGGCGCGGAGGTGGTTGGCTTTAACCCCTTGGGGCTTCTGCTGGGCATTGCCGTGGGCCTTTTCATCGGCTTCCTGGTTCCCGCGGGCCTTTCCCACTCCCCCCTGGTGCACAAGGGGTATGATCTCTACAGCGCGGCGCTGCCTGTGGGCATGATCGCCTTCCTGATGCAGGCAGTCCTGTATAAGACCATGGGCGTTGCCCTGCCCTCCGCTCCCGGGGCGGAGACGCTGAAGCTGGGCTCCAGGATGTTTGCCAACACCTTCTGCATCCTCCTCTACGGCTGCGCCATTTTGACGGCGCTGCTCATGGGCTGCACCCCGAAAAAGTACTGGGATTTCATCTCCTCCGGTAAACGGGTGACCAGCGTCAGCGCCAGCCTGGGCACCGACGTGTTCCTGATGAATGTGGGTGTGTTCGGTCTGTTTATCCTGGGCTACTACAATCTGGTGGGAGCCAGCTTCAACGGTGTCACCTTCGGTGTCATGTTCTGTATGCTCTCCACCTGCAACTCCGGCTCCCATCCCCTGAACACCTGGCCCATGCTCCTGGGCTACATTGTGGGTGCCTTCGTCTGCGAGCGGATCGCGGGCCCCCTGGGCGGAACCTATGTGCATTTCATCGCCTCCCAGGGCATCCTGGTGGGTGCCTGCTACGCCAACGGCCTGTCCCCTGTGGTGGACAAATACGGCTGGGTGCTGGGCTTTGCCCTGGGCCTGGGCCACTTCCTGCTGGTCACCTCCGTCCCCCTGATGCACGGCGGCTTCTGCCTGTACAACGGCGGCTTTACGGCGGCCCTGATCTGTCTGCTGTTTATGCCCACTGTGGAAAACCTGCTTCCCGGCAAAGAGGAACGGGCTGCAAAAAAGCTTGCGAAATAATTGCTTCATCCACACCGGAAATCTCCGGTGTGGATTTTTTGTAGGAATGATTGGAGAAAGAAGGATTTACCTGACTAAGGGAGTGCACTTGGCTCCCCCCTTGGGGGAGCTGGCACGGCATCTGCCGTGACTGAGAGGGCCCTCTCCGCCCCCTGCGGGGGCACCTCTCCCATAGGGAGAGGCAAGGCGCACTGCGGCGCAATC
>JAXEMQ010000008.1:0-5394 GCA_034099845.1 Faecousia sp. | reverse complement strand
TCAATGGCAATGGAGATTTTCTTTTCCATAATGTATGTTCCCTTCCATAAAATTTGACAGTGGTGGTTGGTAAGTAAAAGGGGGAGATTGCTGAATTGACAATTGACAATTGATAATTGACAATGAAGGAATCCCCTTCGGGGATAAATGAAAAAATTCAATAATCCGGGAGAATACTTGGAGTTTTTGAATGTTCTAATCAAAAATATTCAAATTCATCCCGAAGGGATACCATAATTGTCAATTGTTCATTGTCAATTGTCAATTCACAAAAGTCACCTTTCCAGAACCAACCCGACATCCATTCCATTCTTTTCCGGGAGGATACCCCATGAACCTGACCCATATTGCCAAAGGAGGCGGGCGGTTGTCCGCTGTATTGAAGGAAGAACTGAAAATGTCCACGGGGCTTCTAAACCGGGCGAAGTGGGCGGACGGGCTGCGGGTGAATGGGCAGAGCGTCCACACGGATTACCAGGTGACGCCCGGGGACGAGATTGTGGTGCTTCTGGAGGAGAAGCAGGCCCAGTATCCGGCGGAATCCGGCCCCCTGACCATCCTCTATGAGGACGCATCCCTTTTGGCTGTGGACAAGCCCGCCGGGATGCTCATCCACCCTTCCCGCAACAGACTGACGGGAACCCTGGCAAACCTGGTGCAGGGCCACTATGCCGCCCAGGGAATGACTGCTGCCTTTCATCCCCTGACCCGGCTGGACAGGGATACCTTCGGGATTGTGCTGATCGCCAAATCCGCCTACGTCCATGCCCTTTTGCAGGAGCAGCGCCCACGAAAGCTTTACTATGCCCGTACCTTTGGCGGGCCCGGGGCGGAGGCGGGCATCATTGACGCGCCCATTGCCCGAAAGCCCCTGCCCAGCCTGCTGCGGGAGGTAAGGCCGGATGGCAAGCCCAGCCTTACCCGCTACCGGGTTTTGGAGCGCCGGGAGGAGAGCTGCCTGCTGGAGCTGGAACCGGTTACCGGACGGACCCATCAGCTCAGGCTTCACTGCGCCCATATGGGCTTTCCCATATTGGGGGATCCCCAGTATGGAAGCGCGGCATCCGTGGCCTATTCCCAGGGCCTGGGCCTTACCACCCAGCTGCTGTGTGCCAAGAGCCTGGAATTCACCCACCCCATCACCGGGGAAACGCTGCACCTGGAATCGAAGATGGACGTGTAAAACCCGAGCCTGCAAAGAACGACAGGCTCGGGTCTTTTTGCGGTCGGGAAAGGGGAGCTTGTAAATTGACAATTGACAATGAACAATTGACAATTATGGTATCCCTTCGGGATAAATCAAACAATTATGATTTGTATATCCCAAAATACCTGTTTTTTCTTAGAAATTACAGAATTTTTTATTCATCCCCGAAGGGGATTCCTTCATTGTCAATTATCAATTGTCAATTGTCAATTCGACATATCCCCCTAGACCCGCACACTCCGACCAATCAGCGCCACCACATCCAGAAGGCTGTCGGCCAATGCGGTGATCCTTTTGAGGCTCTCTTCATCCGGCGGATCCTGGTCGGGCACCATCACTGCCATGCAGCCTGCCCGGAAGGCGGAGAGAATGCCCGCCGTGGCGTCTTCCAGCGCCAGGCAGTCCTCCGGGGCAAGGCCCAGGCTCTTGGCGCCGAAGAGATAGATGTCCGGTTCCGGTTTTCCCCTGGGCACCTGGTATACGGTGCACAGGGCATCGAATTGATCAATGAGCCCCAGGGGCGTCAGATATTCCCGGATCCGCTCCGCGGGAGAGGCGGTGCAAATGGCGCAGGGGATGTGCCGCTCCTTCAAAAAGGACAGGAGCTCCCGGATCCCGGCCTTGGGTTCCACACCATGCTGGTTTATATAAGCATCCATCAGCTGGATCCGCTTGGCTTTCATCTGCTGATAATCCACCTGGGGGCCAAAGTAGCTTTGCAGCTTCCTGGCGGCCTCGTCCCGGTTCAGGGCCCGCAGACCCAGGGCGTGGTCCCGGGTCATGGGATAACCCAGGGCCCGGCCCGCCTCCTGCCAGAAACGGGTGTAGAGCTTTTCGGTGTCCAGAATGACCCCGTCCATATCAAACAGAACGCCCTTTACGGGCCGCATGGGCTTAAAGATCGTATATGCCATAGGAAATGTCCTTTCTGTATTGTGCCTCTATTATGCAGAAAAATTGTGAAGAATTCCAGTCTTTGGAGAAAATTATTTTAATTAAATACTTCTTAAGGTTTTCCCCTCTTTATTGTTAAGAAACAGGATGATATAATGGACTCAAACAAGAAAAAGAGGGGGAAAACCATGTATCGGGTTCTGATTTGCGACGACCAGCCGGACATTGTAAACGCGCTGAAGATCTACCTGGCCCCGGAGGGGTATGAGCTCTTTGAGGCCTTCAACGGCCGGCAGGCCGTGGATATGGTTCGGGAAAAGAACATCCATCTGGTGCTGCTGGATGTGATGATGCCGGTGATGGACGGCGTTGCCGCCACGGCAAAGATCCGGGAGTTTTCCAATGTGCCCATCATCCTGCTCACGGCCAAATCCGAAACCGAGGACAAGGTGCTGGGCCTCAACGTGGGGGCCGACGACTACATCACCAAGCCCTTTGTGCCCGTGGAGGTGCTGGCCCGGGTCAGGTCCCAGCTGCGCCGGTTCGCCAGCCTGGGCAGTCACGAGGAAGCACCGGAGACCCTGACCATCGGCGGCATCAGCCTGGATGACCGGACCAAAACCGTTACCGTGGAGGGAGAGCCGGTTTCCCTGACACCTACGGAGTATGCCATTTTGCATCTGCTCATGTCCAACCCCGGCAAGGTCTTCTCCACCAAGGCCCTCTATGAGGCGGTGTGGCAGGAGGCGGCCCTGGGGAGCGAAGGCTCTGTGGCCGTTCACATCCGGCATCTGCGGGAGAAAATCGAAATCAATCCCTCGGAACCCCGTTACCTGAAGGTTATGTGGGGCCAGGGCTATAAGCTGGAAGGGGTAAAAAGATGAGGCATCATGTGGCGGTAAAATTTTTGGCCGTGGCCCTGTGCGCCCTGGCGCTGCTGACGGCGGTGACCGGCGGCCTGGGACTGGTCTGTGTGGCGGCGCTGGAGCTGAAGGAGAACGGATCGGTGCAGAGCCTCTACGAGCAGGAAATCCGGGGCCGGCTGGAGATCGTCGGGCAGGACATCATCCAGCGCTACGCCTCGCAGACCCTGGGCCTCTGCCCGGAGCGGCTGCTGGATGCGATGACCATGGAGGCAGAGGATCTGCTGAGAAGTCGGAACTTCCGCCCGGAAGAGGTGGGCTACGAGCTTCTGGACGAAGGGGGCAGGACCCTGGCCTCCACCCCCAATCCCAAGGAAGTCCATCAGACCTATGAGATTTCCGGACTGAGCGCCGAGTATTACACCCTGGTTGCCGGGCCTGTGGCGGTGGAGTCCCGGGAGGCGGCGGAGGAGGCCCTGCGCAAGGCCATGGGCACGCCCCAACGGGCACAAATGGAAACGGCGGCCACCTCCGCCCCCGGGGAGGAAGACAGGGGCGAGGGAAGCGGGGAGAAGACGGAAGCGCTTACGGAGGATTTTGATTCCTATGTGATCATCGGCACCACCCTGGATTCCGGGAAGCGGAATTACTACGCCTGCCGGGAGGAGGTTAGCCCCAGCTATACTCTGGTGTTCCGGTTGTCGGACAGCGCCTTTGAGGAGTCCCGGATGTGGGAGCTACTGGAGCTCTGCTGGCGGTATCAGAACGCCCTGGCGGTTGCCCTGGGGGTAGGGCTGCTGCTCTTTGCGGCCCTGGCAGTCTATCTGTGCACCGCGGCGGGACGCAAACCCGGCTGTGCGGAGGTAAAGCCCGCGGGCCTGAACTGCATTCCTCTGGAGCTGTATGCCGGGGCGGTCCTTGGGATCATCCTGCTGTTCGGCTTTGTGGCGATGGAGGGCTTCCCCTACCTGATGCGGCAGCGGTTGGCGGTTTCCCTGTCCCTCTATGCCTATGGGGGCTACTTCTGCTGTCTGAGCTTCGTGGGCTTCTGCTATGCCTGCGCCGCCCAGTTCAAGGCACCGGATTTCTACTGGTGGCACCACAGTCTGACGGGGCTTTGCTGGCGGGCCGTGGTGTGGTGTTGGGAACACGCCTGGCGTTGGGGGAAGCAGATATTCCAGATCATCTGGAGGATCGGCAGATGCCTCCTGCTGTGGGGCTGGAAGCAGGTGAAACAGCTGGGGCACCGGCTGGGATGGTGGTTTGGAAAGCTGGGCAGGCTCCTTGCCAGGTTCTACCATCTGCTGCCCCTGACCTGGCAGTGGCTGCTGGTGGGGCTGCTCATAGAAGGTGGTTTCCTTCTGAGCCTTGCCATGGGGAGCCTGTTCCTGCTTTGGGGAAGCCTGCTGTTTGGGGTGGCTGCGGTGGTGTATGGCGCCAACGTCTTCGGCACCCTTCTGGAAGCGGCCAAGCGGATGCGGGCCGGGGACCTGGACGTGAAGGTGGACGACAAGCTGATGCTGGGGGCATACAAGGACTTTGCCGCCGAGCTCAACGGCCTCAATGAGGTGGTTCAGATTGCTGCCCAGAAGCAGATGAAATCCGAGCGGATGCGTACCGAACTGATCACCAATGTTTCCCACGACATCAAAACCCCCCTGACCTCTATTATCAACTATGTGGATCTTTTGCAGAAGCCCCACACGGAGGAGGAAGGGAAGAGCTATCTGGAGGTTTTGTCCCGGCAGTCCGGACGGATGAAAAAGCTCATTGACGATCTGATTGAACTGAGCAAGGCATCCACGGGCAATATCCCGGTGGAGCTGACAAAAATGGATGCTGTGGAGGCGGTAAACCAGGCCCTTGGAGAGTTTACGGACAAGCTGACTGCCGCTGAACTGACGCCGGTATTTCGCCAGCCGGAGGAGCCCCTTTTCGTCCATGCCGACGGGCGTCTTGCCTGGCGGGCCATGAGCAACCTTTTGAGCAACGCGGTCAAATATGCCCAGCCCGGAACCCGGTTCTATATCGATATGGTGGCTCTGGACGGAAAGGTGTGCATTTCCTTTAAGAACATTTCCCGGGCGGCTCTGAATGTCAGCGCCGAGGAACTGATGGAGCGTTTTGTCCGGGGCGAAGCCTCCCGGAATCAGGAGGGCAGCGGCCTGGGCCTGAACATTGCCAAGAGCATGATGGAGCTTCAGCATGGCGATCTGGAACTGCTGGTGGACGGGGATCTGTTTAAGGCAACGCTCATCTTTCCCAAGGAGGATTAATGGGGAAAAGGGAGCTTTACCTGACTAAGGGAGTGCACTTGGCTCCCCCCTTGGGGGAGCTGGCACGGCATCTGCCGTGACTGAGAGGGCCCTCTCCGCCCCCTGCGGGGGCACCTCTCCCATAGGGAGAGGCAAGGCGCACTGCGGCGCAATC
>JAXEMQ010000283.1:0-7252 GCA_034099845.1 Faecousia sp. | reverse complement strand
TAAGACCCTGGTTGCCGGCAGAGGCCGGACGGAGGTAAAGATCATCAGCGAAAAAGCCCTGCAGATCCGGGACAGCATCCTCAACGACGCCGACCGGGGTGTGACCCTGCTGCAGGGAGAGGGCGGTTACCTGCACAAATCCACCCAGGTGGTGCTCAGCGTGGTGAGCACCAAGGATCTGCACCGGCTCAAGCGGCTGGTCCGGGACATTGATCCCGGCTGCTTTATGATCGTCACCCAGGTCACCGAGGTGCTGGGCCGGGGCTTTTCCCTGAGCCGGGATTTCCAGGCGGAGTAGGCCGGAACAGCAGCCAGCCTTGTGCCTTGCCCGCCCCGGGTGAAGACAAGGGAAAAATCCATCGAAGAAGAGAGAACATATGCAGTACAGTACCTATTTATTCATTCTTGTGGCCCTTCCGCTGACGGTTTGCGGCTACTATCTCTTTGCCCGGCTGGGGCGGAAGGCGGCAAACCTGTTTCTCATCGGGGCGTCCCTGTGCCTGTATGCCTACGGCGGCTGGAAGGGCCTGCTGTGGCTGTGCGTCAGCATCGGGGTCAACAGCCTGCTCCTTTCCGCTATGAAGCGTTGGAAAAAGGGAACAAAGGCTCTGCTGTGGCTGGGCATTGTGTTCCATGTGGGCCTGCTGTTTGTTTTCAAATATCTGAATTTCGCGGCGCAGACCGTGAATCTGGTGCTGCATACGGCCATTTATCCCCCCAGCCTTGCACTGCCCCTGGGTATCAGCTTCTTTACCTTCCAGCAGATTGCCTATCTGGTGGATGCTTCCCGGGGGGAGCGGGAGGGGGACAGCTTTCTCGACTATGTGCTGTATGTGGTCTATTTTCCCAAGCTCATCATGGGACCCATTGCACCTGCGGAGGACATCATTCCTCAGTTCCACCAGGAGAGCCGTCTGCGCTTCCGGCAGGAGCAGTTCAGCGCCGGGATACAGCAGTTCACCTTCGGCCTGTTCAAAAAGGCTGTGCTGGCGGATACCTTTGCCTCCGCGGCAGTGTTCCTGACCATGGAGGAGGCAAGCGCCCTGGAGCTGATTCTCATGATGCTTGCCTACACCTTCCAGATTTATTTTGATTTCAGCGGCTACAGCGATATGGCGCTGGGCTTTTCCCGGATGCTGAACATCGATCTGCCCATGAACTTCGATTCCCCCTACAAGGCGCTGTCCATCCGGGATTTCTGGAAACGCTGGCACATGAGCCTGACGGCTTTTTTGACCCGGTACATCTATTTTCCCCTGGGCGGCAGCCGGAAGGGAAAGATCCGGACCTATCTCAACACCATCATTGTGTTCCTGATCAGCGGTCTGTGGCACGGGGCCAGCTTCGGCTTTGTCCTGTGGGGCCTTTTCAACGGGATTCTGAGCGCCTTTGAGCGCATGACGGAGCAGTACCGCAAGTATATTCCCAAAGTACTTCAGTGGCTTCTGACCTTCGGGATGATCAATGTGCTGTGGCTGCTGTTCCAAAACGGCAGCACCACGGAGTGGATCGGCAGACTGACCAAGATTCTGGCCTTCGCGGATACCAATATCTGCAGCGGCTTCTACGAGCGGTTCCTGACGCCGGAAATCCAGCTCCTGCTGCGGCTGTTCCGGCTGGACAAGGGCCTTCTTTGGGTCCGCAGGGCAGTGCTGGGTGTTTTCTACGGCGGAAGCCTTTTGCTGTGCCTGGTGCCGGAAAACACCTGCCGCAGAGAATATGGGATGACGGCCCGGTCGGCAATCCTCACCGCGCTGCTTTTGGTGTTCTGCCTGACCTGCCTGAGTAAAAATGCGGTATTTGTATACAATCAGTTCTGAGGAATGAATATGAAGCAACAGAAAAACTGGACCGGGCTGTTTCTGGGAACGGCTCTGGTGTGCTTGGCCCTGGTGGTTGGGCTGACGGTTTCTATTGACCCCTATATGCACTATCGCCGTCCCCAGCTGGACCGGTTCCGCTACGAGCCCAAGGCGGAGGCGGAGCGCAGCATCAACAACGGCATGGTCCGCCATCTGGACTATGACGCGCTGCTGGTGGGCACCTCCATGATGGAGAATACCAAAACCAGCCTGGCAGACAGCCTGTTTGGCTGCCGCAGCATCAAAACGGTGTCCATCGGCGCCAGTTGGTGGGAGATCAGCAGTCTGGAGGCCCTGGCGCTGGAACACAACCCGGAGCTTTCTCTGGTGGTGCGGGGGCTGGATATGACCTATTTTGACGAAGCGCCCCAGGCGCTTCACTACGAAATCGGCCCCTACCCCACCTACCTGTACAATGACAATCCTCTGGATGATGTGTACTATGTGCTTAACCGGGATGTGCTCTACAGCAATTGTCTCCCCATGCTCCTGGACGCGGCGGAAGGCGTGACGCCGGGACTGTCCAATCTGGATGACTACGGCGCCTGGAAGCAGGAGCTGTACGGTCCCCGGGCGGCCATGCGCCGGGATGCCCCTTACGCGGACGCGGTTCAGGAGGCGCTTTCGGACCAGCGCAGAGAACGGGTGCTTTACAATGTCCGGGAAAAGGTGCTCTCCCTGGCGGAAGCGAACCCCGATACCGTATTCTATTATTTTCTCACCCCCTATTCCGCTGCCTGGTGGGGAGACCTGCGCCAGGCCGGACAGCTGGAGGCCCAGCTGGAAATGGAGGAGCTGGTGATCCGGGAAATCCTGCCCTGCGGGAATATCCGCCTCTTCAGCTGGAACACGGTGCGGGAGCTGACCTTTGATCTGGCCAACTACAAGGACCGGATCCACTACGGCCCCTGGGTCAACGACTGGATGCTGGAGCAAATGGCCTCCGGAGAGGGGCTCCTTACAAAAGACAATGTGGAAGCGTATCTTTCCCGGGAGCGGGAGCTGTTTGAAGCCTTTGATTATAACACCCTGTTTGATCAGCCGGAACCTACGCAGTACGGAGCTCCGGAGTTTTTCCTGCAGTAAAGAAGGCAAGTGAATGGAAGAATGGAACGACATCTACAATGAAAACCGGGAAAAAACCGGGGCGCTGCATCTTCGGGGAACCCCCTGGGGGGCGGGAGAATACGGCCTGGTGGTATGCGTCTGGGTTTATGACGGGAAAGGAAAGCTGCTGCTGACCCGCAGAGCCAGGGAAAAGAGCTTTGCCGGAACCTGGGAGAATTCCGGCGGCGCCGCCCGGGCAGGGGAGGACAGCCGCACCGCCATCGCCCGGGAGCTGCGGGAAGAAACGGGCATTGACGTTCCCAAAGAATCCTTTGAGCTGCTGGATTCCCAGCGGGATAAGAATACCTTTTACGATTTCTATTGTCTCAAGCACCCGGTTCCCCTTTCGCGGATTGTGCTGCAGCCCGGGGAAACCGATGACTGTATGTGGGCAAGCTATGGAAAAATCCACTGGATGATCCGCAGGAAGAAGATCTGCCGCATCATAGCCCGGCAGTTCTACCGTCAGGAAAAGCTGCTGCGTATGCGCAATATGCCCAAAATTGGGCGTGCAATTTTGGGCGGTAATCGTTAAAATGCACTTGCGTTTGCTGTGATTTCTGATGTATAATGAAAAAAAGCCCTTTTCGAGGACGGAATCTCCTCCTGCGAAAATGACTTTCTTTTTTATTTTACATTTACGTCCGGAGGAATTGTTATGATCACCCTGATGAAGATGCCCATTCGCCATGGAAGCGCCCCTCTGCGTGTTGCCCACGGCCATTTTGCTACCAATCACTCCCACATCAATTACTATGTGGATATTACCTATCAGAAAACCCGTCTGTCGGAGGCCAGGGACAGTGCCCGTCAGCTGGTCAGCAGCTTTGTCAATGATACCCCTGTGGATACCATTCTGTGCCTGGACGGCACCGGGGTGGTGGGAACCTGTCTGGCGGAGGAGCTGACCAAGAGCGGCTTCCGCACCATCAATGCCCATGAGACCATTTACATTCTGGAGCCGGAATACAACGCCAACTCCCAGATCATCTTCCGGGACAACACCCAGGGCATGATCCGGGGCAAGCACGTTTTGGTGCTGATGGCCTCCGTTACCACCGGCTATACCGCCAAGCGGGCGCTGGAAGCCATCTCCTACTATGGCGGCACCGTAGCAGGCGTGGCGGCCATCTATTCCGCGGTGGATCAGGTGGAGGGCTACCCCGTCAAGTCTGTCTACACCATTCAGGACCTTCCCGGCTACGCCAGCTACGATTACCGGGCATGCCCCTACTGCAAGGCGGGCCGGAAGATCGATGCTCTGGTCAACAGCTTCGGCTATTCTCAGCTGTAAAATTTTCCAAACGCCCCCGGGGAGGCGGGTGTTCGTAAGACAGTTAACAGCCACCGTAGTTTGAACTGCGGTGGCTGTTCTTGCATAAATTGAAGCCGTATGATATGATTAAACAGACCGATAAACTTGAATTTGTGGAGAAAAAGGATATGGAAATAAAAGAGATTAAAGAGAATAAAAAACAGTTTCTTTCATTGTTATTATTAGCAGATGAACAAGAAGATATGATAGACCGTTATCTTGATAGAGGAAGGATGTATGTACTTGATGATGATGGTGTTAAATGCGAGTGTGTCGTAACTGATGAAGGAAATGATTTGCTTGAAATCAAGAATATTGCGACAGTTCCAGAATACCAAGGTAAAGGCTATGCAAAAGCCTTGATTGATTATGTAGTCGAGAAATATTGTAAACAATATGCCATTCTTCAAGTAGGAACAGGCGATAGTCCACTAACAATACCATTTTATGAGAAGTGTGGCTTTGTCCGTTCGCATATCGTTCCGAATTTCTTTACGGACAATTATGACCATCCAATGTTTGAATGTGGAGTACAGTTGGTGGATATGGTATATTTGCAAAGAACTTTATAAGACAGATTCCAATTGACGAAAGGTTCAAGAGTATGAGAGAGAAATCGAAGGGAACAGTTCAACTTATTGGCAGAGACAGAACGCCAGTAAACGTCTGCGATGTGATAAATGGAAAGCCAAAAGTAAAGCAACGGGTAAAAGGCGACTATATTGAGTTCGTATTACGATATTCCTTGTTTCACAAGGAAATCAAGAGATACGATAAAAAGACTTTTGAAGAAATAAAGTAAATTCCAATTTGCCGAACTAGGGCGCACTTCTATACGGGTATTTCCCGTGTGTGCGCTCGGTGAGGCTGAACACCCCGGAAACCTGAATGTCCGGGGCGTTTTGCGTTCTTTCGGAAAAATTTAAAAATAAGGGGAAGACAACTTGCGAAATCTGTGTTATACTAATACACTGATCAGGTTTAGCTATAGAAACAAGGAGGGCTTTCCCTTTGAAATATTTGCGCGGATACTTGACCGCAGGCATCTTTGGGGCCATCACCTGGGTGCTGATGGCCTACGGGCAGCGGTTTTCCACTCTGGTGGACATGGTCTACCCCTATGTAACAAGGAATTTGCAGGACATTCTGGCCCAGTGGAGCAGCCAGGTGGATTTCTGCCTGTGGCAGCTTTTGGCGGTGGCGCTGGGGGTTCTGCTGCTGTGCAGCGTGGTGCTGATGATCGTTCTCAAGTGGAATGTGGTGCAGTGGCTGGGCTGGGTGCTGGCGGTTTTCAGCTGCATCTATACCCTGCATACCGCCGCGTTCGGCCTGAACTTCTATGCCGGACCCATTTCCGAGGACCTGCGGCTGGATATGTCTCCCTACACTCTGGAAGAGCTTACCGAGGCCACGGAATACTACCGCAATGAAGCCAACGCGCTGGCGGCAGTCATGCCGAGAAAAAGCGACGGCACCGTTTCCTTCCGTACCTTTGAGGAGCTGGCGGCAATGGCGGGGGAGGGCTTTGAGACCCTGACCTATCAGAAGCATTATCCCATTTTCGCGGGCTCCACGGTGCCGGTGAAAAAGCTGGGCTGGTCCGATATGTATGTCAGCATGGGCATTACCGGCTTCTCCTTTGCCCTTACCGGCGAGGCTGCCGTCAATCCCCAGGCCCCGGACGTGAGTCTGCCTTTTACCATGTGTCACGAAATGAGCCACCGGATGTGTATCGCCAACGAGCGGGACGCCAATTTTGCCGCGTTCCTGGCAGCTTCCAATCATTCCGATGCCCAGTTCCGGTATTCCGCCTACTTTATGGCCTACCGCTACTGCATGGCGGCCCTTTCCACCGTTTCCAGCCAGGCGGCGGTGAACGCCAGAGCCAGGGTGGACGAGGGCGTCAGCGATTACCTGCGCTATGATATGGCACAGTATGACGCCTTCTACCGCACCCGCAAGAATGCTTCCGCCACCAAGGCCGGCGACGCAGTGAACAATGCCTACCTCAAAACCAGCGGCGACGCCTCCGGTCTGGCTTCCTACGGTGAGGTCTGCGATCTGCTGGTCAGCTGGCATGTGCAGCAGGTCCTGCTTCCCAGTCTGGCGGAGGAAGAGAACCCCTTCGATCCCCTGGACAAGACCCAGGTGGACCTGACGGGCATTGTCCACGCGGGAGGGAACTGACCCATGGAAAACATCATGAAGCAAACCCTCCTGCAGGGGCTTCCGGAGCTGAAGCTGACGCTGTCGGAGGAACAGATGGATACCCTCTGTGCTTTCGGCGCCGCCGTGGTCCGGCAGAATCAGGTGATGAATCTGACGGCCATTACGGAACCCGCCCAGGTGGCAAAGCTCCACCTGCTGGACAGTTTGAGCGTGCTGTCCGCACTGGATCTGCGGGGAAAAAAACTGATCGATGTGGGCTGCGGCGCGGGTTTTCCCGGCGTGCCCCTGGCAATTGCCTGCCCGGAGGCCCAGGTGACCCTGCTGGACAGCCTGGGAAAACGGATCACCTGGCTGAAAGAGATCCTTCCCCAGCTGGGGATTCAGGCGGAATGCGTGACCGCCCGGGCGGAGGAGGCTGTGGTCTCCTGCCGGGAAAGCTATGATATTGCCACCTCCCGGGCGGTGGCCCGGCTGAACATTCTGCTGGAGCTGCTGGCGCCCTATGTGAAGGTGGGCGGCGCGGTGGTGGCCCTGAAGGGCAGCGCGGCGAAAGAGGAGCTGGGGGAATGCGGCGGTGCCATGAAGAAGCTGGGACTGCGGCAGGAGGCGTTTCTGGAATTCCCGGTGGATGGGGCCAGCCACGCCCTGATTGTTCTGCGGAAGGTTGCCCCCACTCCGAAGATGTATCCCCGGCGCTACGCCAAGATCAAGCAGTCGCCCCTGTAAAAGAGGAACGGATATGAAACGAATCATTCTTTCCACCGGTTCCTTTCTGCTGATTCTGGCACTGCTGCTGGCG
>JAXEMQ010000272.1:0-3890 GCA_034099845.1 Faecousia sp. | reverse complement strand
CCCCCTGCGGGGGCACCTCTCCCATAGGGAGAGGCAAGGCGCACTACGGCGCAATCCTTAATCAGATAAAGCATCCCATTCTTGAATAAAGGAGAATCATGATGACTTTAGAAGAACTGAGACAAAAACTGGACGAAACCCAGTATGTATATGATGAAAACATGCTGACGGTTTTGTATGTGGCCCTGACCCTGGGGCGGCCGCTGCTGATCGAGGGCGCTGCCGGTGTGGGCAAAACCGAGGTAGCCAAGGTGATGGCCGCTGCCCTGGACCGGGAGCTGGTGCGGCTGCAGTGCTACGAGGGGTTGGACGAGAGCAAGGCCCTCTACGAGTGGAACTATCAAAAGCAGCTGCTGACCATTCAGATCCATGAAAACGATCCGGATAAGCAGGCCCTGACCAAATCCCTTTTCAGCGATGAATTTCTGCTGGAGCGGCCCCTGCTCAAATCCATCCGGTCGGAAAAGCCGGTGGTGCTGCTGATCGACGAGGTGGACAAGGCGGACGAGGAGTTTGAGGCCTTTCTTCTGGAGCTGCTGTCCGAAATGCAGGTGACCGTGCCGGAAATCGGCACCATCCGGGCAAAGACCGTTCCCTTTGTAGTGCTGACCTCCAACCGGGCCCGGCCTCTTTCCGAGGCCCTTCGCCGCCGCTGCGCTTACCTGCACATCGATTACCCGGATATGGACAAGGAACTTGCCATTCTGCGGAAAAAGCTGCCCAATGTGGATGACCGGCTGCGCCTTCAGGTGGCACTGGCGGTACAGAAGCTCCGCTCCGCAGAGGAGATCCTGAAGAAGCCCTCCATTGCGGAAACACTGGACTGGGCGGCGGCATTGGATGCCCTGGGAATCCGGGAGCTGACGCCGGACGCGGTGCGCAATACTGCCGGCTTTGTGCTGAAAAACAACGAGGATCTGCTGACCCTGGAGGATCAGGAAGAGCAGGCACACTGCGGCGGCTGCGGGGGACACGGCCATGGAGGCACTTGCGGGGATCATAGCCATGGAGGCGCCTGCCGGGAACACAGCCATGGGTGAGGTTTATATCGAAAAACTCTCCGCTTTCGGCCGGATGCTCCGGCGGGAGGGGCTGGCAGCCGCCCCCCGGGATACGGAGGATGCCGCCCGACTGCTGGCGGGCATGGACCTTTCCGACCGGGCAAAAGTGAAAACGGCCCTCAAAACCGTGTATGCTTCCACCCGGGAAGAGCAGCTGATTTTTGACAGAGTCTTTGACGGGTTCTTTCTTTCGGAGGAAGCCATGCGGGCCCAGGCCAGGGAGCAGATGGAGCGGGAGCGGCAGCGGGCCCGAGAGCGTCAGCAGGCTCAGGACGAGCTGGACGAGATGGAAAACCGAGTGCGGCTGGACAGCGGCGAACGGGAGAGCTACAAGGAGCTGCCGGAGGATGCCCGGAAAAAGCTGCGGGAGTTCCTGGAGAAATACAAGGCAAATGTGGACAGAAGTCCCCACCTATACAGTGAATTCATCCACTCCGTATTTGCGAAGGCGCTGCTGGAGCAGCAGATGCGTATGGAAAACGCCGGGACCGGGGTGGAGGAGCAGGATCCGGAAATGGGACTTCTGTACCGGGATATTGGGGAATTCAAGGATTCGGAGATTCCAAAAGCCATTTCCATGATCCAGGCGGTTGCCCGTCAGATCAACGGGGAGCTCTCTGCCCACCGCCAGGCAGGGGCCCACAGCGGTAAGCTGGATTTTCGCCGGACCATCCGCAGAAGTCTCTCCACCGGCGGCAGCCTGCACGACCTGCGCTTTCGGAAAAAGCATCCCCGGAAAAAACGGCTGGTGCTCCTGTGCGACGTGTCCGGCTCCATGATGCAGTTCTCGGAGTTTGCCCTGCGGTTTATTCAGTCCCTGAATCAGGTGGCGGAGAGCTCCCGGACCTTTCTGTTTTCGGAGACGGTTGTGGAAGCCGACGCCTTTCAGCTTCAGAATATGGACCGGTTCCGCACCACCGTCCGGGAGTCCGGCATCTATGGTCGGGGAACGGACCTGGGAACCGCGCTGGAAACCCTGTGCGCGTTCCGCCCGCCGATTCTGAACGGCTCCACCACATTGATCATTCTTTCCGACAGCAAAACGGTTGATACCCACCGGGCGGTCCTGGCCCTGCAGGAAGCAAAACGGCTTTCCGGCCGGGTGCTGTGGCTGAACCCCATTCCGGAACGGAACTGGAAGTATCTCAAGAGCACCATGGCCGTGCGTCAGGTGTGTCCCATGATTCCCTGCTCCACCCTGAAGGAGCTGGCAGATGCCTGCCGGAAACTGGCCAGGGCTTAAGCCTGTATTCAAAAAGCGCCGCTGCCGGCCGGTATGGCAGCGGCGCTTTTGTGCTGAGTAGACAAAAATGTTCCGGAAAAAGGCTGCACAATTGACATTTCATTCAACACCTGTTATACTGGTACGGAAAGGATCTCCTGCCGGATCACGGACCAACAGGGGATAAATTGAAGGAGGAAAAAGAAATGCTGTTTCAACTCTACGGAGAAAGAGCCGGCTTCCAGCTGCTGGGCTGGCTGCTG
Source organism: Faecousia sp. (assembly GCA_034099845.1). Classification (GTDB taxonomy): domain Bacteria; phylum Bacillota; class Clostridia; order Oscillospirales; family Oscillospiraceae; genus Faecousia. The sequence continues at coordinate 1,344 of JAXEMQ010000272.1, read as the reverse complement.
GTCTTCCTGGGCCTGATCCTGACCAATGAGATCGCCCGCCGGAGCAAAAAGGGAGGAATCTTCTTCTTCCTGGTGCTGCCCGGCGTACTGACCGTTTACTTCATCGCGGTGGCCGTGGGTGCTTCCATGGGCGCTCAGTGGGCGCTCAACAATCCCACCTACCTGTACATGAACAGCTGGTTCCATTATGCCAAGCTCTATGCCGCAACCATCGGCTGCATCGGCTTTATGATGCTCAAGTATCAGTGGGGCATCGGCAGGAAGGAGTGGTTCAAGCCCTTCCCCTTTGTTATTGTGGCAATCAACATTCTGATCGCCGTGGGCAGTGACTTTGAATCCGCCATCAAGGGCGCCATGTCTGTGGACGGCTGGTGGCTGTCCAGCGAGAATGTTTGGCTGTACGGCGGCTGGTGGAACTGGCTCAATGGTATTGCCGGCCTGCTCAACATCTTCTGCATGACCGGCTGGTGGGGCATCTACTCCTCCAAAAAGAAGGATGATATGCTCTGGCCCGACATGATCTGGCTGTACATTCTGGCCTACGACATCTGGAACTTCCAGTATACCTATCTGAATCTGCCTACCCATTCCTGGTACTGCGGCGTGGCGCTGCTGCTGGCTCCCACGGTGGCTGCCTGCCTGTGGAATAAGGGCGGCTGGATCCAGAACCGTGCCAACACCCTGGCAATCTGGTGTATGTTTGCCCAGGTGTTCCCCTTGTTCCAGGACCGCAGCGTCTTCACCACCATCCCTGTGCTGTACGCGGATGGCTTTATGGATGCCGCTGTGCGGCCCACCGCCGCGGATCCCAGAGCCCAGGGCGTGATTTCCGTCATCTCTCTGGCCGTAAATGCGCTGGTGCTGGCGCTCGTCATCCGCCGCGCCATCCAACAGAAGAAGAATCCCTACAAGAACGAGATCTTTACCGATACCAGGGATTTCCGGCTGGCGATGGAACGTGCTGAGTAAATCCATATGAAACATCAACCCCCAGGGCCACTTTCATGGCTCTGGGGGTATCATTTGCAAAAGAGTGCTTTTGTGAATTGACAATTGACAATGAACAATTGACAATTGTGGTATCCCTTCGGGATGAATTTTAATATTTTGATTAGACCATACAAAAAATCCAAGAGTTCTTCCGGATTATCGAATTATTTTCATTTATCCCCGAAGGGGATTCCTTCATTGTCAATTATCAATTGTCAATTGTCAATTCAGCAATCTCCCTCTTTCCCCGATCAGATCCAACAGCATCCATTCTTTTTTGCGGGTGTGGAGCACTCTGGTTGTGTATGTTTTTTGTGAAAGAATGCAAATATACACATATTCCTCTATAATATA
>JAXEMQ010000281.1:0-3914 GCA_034099845.1 Faecousia sp. | reverse complement strand
TTCCCTGATTTCGCTCAAGAAAAAGAGAGGGGCGCGCCCCTCTCTTTCTTCCTACTTACTTACTTTCGGGTGTATTATAACACGCATTTTCCGGTTTTGCAATAGGGAAACCGGAAATTTCTCCCGATGATTCTTCGGGTTTTTCAGAAACGGGGAGAAGGTTTATGGTTCTTATTCAATGTTTTCACCCTTTTTACAGTCCTCCAGGCACAGGGAAACGGCGCAGCACACCGCCATGACGGTCACCGCCAGATTCCGGTGGGTCATATAGGCGTGGATCATGGAGTGATTCCGCAGCGCCATGTACCACACAAAGGGATACAGCGCCAGCAGCAGCATGGGGGCCGCTTTCCGCCAGGAAAGCCGGAACCGGCAGGTTTTGCTCAGCAGCGCATGCAGCAGCACCAGCGCCAGCAGCAGCACCAGCAGCGTCCCCATCGGGTTCACATAATTCTGCGCGTTCTGCCAGATCACCCGGATCAGGCTCATTCGCTCCCCGGCGCCGGTTCTTCCCAGGGCGTTTTGCAGGGCATCGGCGATCACATTCTGCTCGGTCAGCAGACTGGCGCAGACCCATTTGCCTGCCCACATGGCGCCGTAGCCCAGCACCCACAGGAAAGAGCGGAGGAGCATCCCTTTGATTTTCTCCCAGGGGCTTCCCTGGGTGAGCATCCCCTCCACCGCCAGCAACACACCCAGGGCCGCCAGGGGGTAGGTGAGAAAGTCAAAAAAGGCCGTCAGGATTCCCAGCCACAGATACAGCAGCCATCCCCAGCTTTTTTGGTAGGTTTCAAAATACAGCATCCCGGCGGCAAAGGTCAGCAGCAGCAGATAAACATCCGTAAACTGAAAGCACAGGGCCGTGGAAATGGGATTCAGGCACAGCAGGGACGCCCCCATGGGGATGGCCAGCCGAAGGCCCCCCCGTTTCCGGCACAGGGCCAGCACCACGCAGGCAAGGATCAGCTGCACCATCATATTGAGCAGCCGGATGTCCGACGGGGTAAAGAACAGCAGCAGCGGCTTGAGCAGCAGCAAATACCCATGCCAGTACCGGGCATAGGTCACCTCCCGGAAGCCCTCCTGCTTCTGGGCATACCGGCTCAGGGAATCCACCGGCACCATATCCCCTGGGGTATACTCCGGCCGGGGATTGACCAGGGCATTGTGCAGGGGGCTGCCGGTGCCCTCATAGATGGCATTGGAGAGCATCAGGCTGTCCGTAAAGCCGTCCAGCTCCGTACCGTTGTGATAGGGTGCCCACTGATACCGGTCCCCTTCCGTAAGGATATAGGGCAGACTGATCTCCACATTGTGCCGCATCCGGGCGGTGGGCAGGGCATAGACCGCGGTCATCAGCAGGACACCGGCCAGAATGGCCCCCAGGATGCTGGCTGCCGCAAGCCCGGCCCCGGAAAGGACAGAGGATTTCTTCATGGAATCGCTCCTTAAATTCTTGTTTACTTCATTTTAACACAAAGAAAGCAAAAAAGCTACCCGCAAGGTAATCCTGCGGGCAGCGAACGTTATTCGGTCTTTTCTTTCCGCTTCTTCTCCAGCCAATCCTTGCCGTCTACGAACCGTTCCACGATGTAGCTGACCACATAGTCTCCGGCGGCATTGACCATGGTTGCGGGAGGATCCACCAGATTGCCCAGGGCAATGGCGATGGGATAGGCAATGGCCATCTGATCCGGGAAGAACACGGTGCACAGCACCAGCTCACCGGTACCGCCGCCGCCGGGAACGCCGGACATGGCCACGGAGGAGAAGGTGGCCACGATGATGGCCAGAATGGCCTCGCCGGTGCCGAAATTCTTACCGAAAATACCGAAGAGGAAGGCCACCTTGATGATGGCCGACATGGCCGAGCCATCCATATGCATGGTGGCGCCCATGGGCAGCACAATGTCCGCCACATCCTGGTTGATGCCCGTATCCTCCGCCGCTTCCAGATTGGTTGGGATGGTGGCAACGGAGGAACAGGTGCCAAAGGACACCGCCGCCGGCTGAAACAGGTGCCGGAACATGACCTTTACCGCCCCCTTGCCCCCGCCGAACCGGGCATAGATGGGGAAGAACACAAACATATAGGCAAAGCACATCACATAGTAGAGCACCAAAGTCCGGCCGTAGTCGCCGATGAGCTCCGGACCGTAGGTGGCCACCAGGCTGGCGAAAAAGCCGAAGAAGCCCAGAGGCGCGTAGTAGGTAATGATCTTTACCACCTTCATGGTGCACTTGGTGGCATCCTCCAGCAGCTTGGCGGTCATGGTTTCGGGACCGCCGGCCATCTGAATGCCGAAGCCGAAGAGAACGGCAAATACAATCAGGGGCAGAATGGCTCTGCGGCTCCACAGATCCGCAAAGTCCGGCTTGGTAAAGAAGTTGATGATCATATCGGCAACACCAAGCGTCTGACCGACCTCACCCTCCACCGCCATGTACTTTCCCTGAACCACGGGATAAATCCGGCACACCACATACATGATGAGGGCGGCAATGGACGCGGTGACGCAGAAGGTCAGCACCGTCACGCCCATAATCTTGCCGGCCCGGCGCATGGAGGCCATGTTGGCAATGGCGGAGGTGATGGACAGAAACACCATGGGAACCACAACGCAGAACATCAGGTTGATAAACACGGTGCCCAGAGGCTCCAGCACCGTGGCGCCGGCGGAGACCAGGTCATCGCCCTGCCGGACCACCGGAAACAGCAGGCCCACAACGCAGCCGGCAATGATGCCCGTCAGCATGGAAATCAGAAAGCCATTGTTTTTGATCATTTTTTTCACGACGGATGCCCTCCTTGCAATAGATACCCTGATTGTATACCACAGCTATTGCAAAGAAAATGCGGTATATGCTATACTGTTTGCAAAACGTGCTGTATGCGTTCAGGAGGGTTCATTATGGCAGACTGCAGCAAGCAGGGTTTTTTGTCGGAGAACTTCCGGCTCTTCCATCTGTGCTCCCCCGGCGGGGTTACCACAGAGCTCCATTACCACGAATTCTGCAAAATTCTGTTTTTTCTGCGGGGCCGGGGCGAATATCTGATTGACGGTAAGCTCTACCGGCTTCTGCCGGGCGACATTGTGCTGCTGAACGCCGGCAGTGTCCACCGGGCCATGCTGTCCCCGGAAGAGCCTTACGAACGGATCATTCTGTATGTGTTGCCTGCCTATCTTCAAAAGCTGTCCGGGGAGGCTTCGGATCTCAACAGCCTCTTTTCCCCCTCCCGGGTGCTGCGGCCCAGGGAGGACCGGCTTTCCCGTCTGGCTCTCCGGATGGAGCAGGACCTGCTGGATGATGGCTTCGGCAAGGAGCTTCTGTGCCGGGCGGATCTTCTGAAGCTGTGCGTCTATCTGGGCAGAGCCCTGGCTTCCTCCGCCCTTTCCGCCAAGCCTTTGACCCCCGGGGATCCCCGGATCCGGCAGATTCTGGGCTATCTGGAGGAGCACATCGCCGAGGACCTTACCATTGATCAGCTTGCCAACCGCTTTTTTCTGAGCAAATACCACATGATGCGCCTTTTCCGGGCGGAAACCGGCATCTCCATCCACCAGTACATCACCCAAAAACGGCTGCTGCTGGCCAGAAGCTATCTCGCTTCCGGCATGTGTGCCACGGAGAGCTGCTACCGCAGCGGCTTCGGCAGCTATTCCTCCTTCACCCGTGCCTGCAAAAAGCTGCTGGGCACCACCCCCACAGGCAGAGGCGGGCTGCAGTTTGAGGAATAGGGAGCTTTGGTGAATTGACAATTGAAAATTGACAATTGACAATTGTGGTATCCCTTCGGGATGAATTTCATTCCTTTAAATAATAAAACAAAGGGCCTTACTTTCCGTAGGGGCGGTCGTCCCCGACCGCCCGGCAGTGGTGCGTTTCCTTTTTCGGGAACGTCAGGCGAATTC
>JAXEMQ010000247.1:0-8496 GCA_034099845.1 Faecousia sp. | reverse complement strand
CCCAGAACGGCGCCACGGGCATAGGCATCCCAGTAGGGCGCGCCAAGACCCGTAAAAGCGGGAACCACATAGCAGCCGCCGGTGTCCTTCACCTTTTGGGCCATATATTCGGAATCGGCCGCGGATTCGATCACCTTCAGTTCATCCCGCAGCCACTGGATGGCGGCGCCGGCCACAAAGATGGAGCCTTCCAGAGCATAGTTCACTTTGCCGTCCAAACCCCAGGCGATGGTGGTAACCAGCCCGTTTTTGGAGAAAATAGGGGTCTCACCGGTATTCATCAGCAGAAAAGCACCGGTGCCGTATGTACATTTGGAGGAGCCGGCAGCGAAGCAGGCCTGACCGAACAGGGCAGCCTGCTGGTCCCCGGCGGCGCCGGCGATGGGAATAGGCGCGCCAAAGAACAGGGCCTCCGTCTGACCGTAGCAGCAGGAGGAGGGCATGGGTGTAGGGAGCATACTCTCGGGAATGCCAAACCTCCGGAGAATATCTTTGTCCCACTGCAGGGTATTGATGTTGAACAGCATGGTCCGGGAAGCGTTGGAATAGTCCGTTACATGAACCTTCCCCCCGGTCAGCTTCCAGATCAGCCAGGTTTCCACGGTACCGAAGAGAATATCTCCCTGTTCTGCCCGTTCCCGGACACCGGGCACATTTTCCAGAATCCACCGGATTTTGGTGCCGGAAAAATAGGGATCGATGACAAGGCCGGTTTTGCTGCGGATGGTATCCACCAACCCTTCCGCTGTCAGAGCATCGCAGTAGTCGGCAGTCCGGCGGCACTGCCAGACAATGGCGTTGTATACCGGCTGGCCGGTGCGCTTATCCCAACAGATTGTGGTTTCCCGTTGGTTGGTTATTCCGATGGCGGCAATATTAGACGCGGTGGCGCCGATGGCATTCATTGCCTGCCGGGCAACCTCCAGCTGGGAGGCAAAGATTTCTTCGGCATCATGCTCCACCCAGCCGGGGTGCGGAAAGATCTGGGTAAACTCCTTTTGCGCCACAGAGCAGATCTGCCCGTCTTCGTCAAAAAGGATCGCCCGGTTGGAGGTGGTGCCGGAATCCAGAGCCATAATGTATTTGGCCATTGTCATCTTCCTTTCTCGCGGATGTGATTACTGGATATGGCTGTGATTGTTGATATGGTCACTGCAGTAGCAGTAGTAACCGTTGCACTTGGAGCAGTACCGGAACTCCAGTTCCGGGTTGGACGCATCTGTCCGGCCGCACACGGTACACCGGTGGGTATAGGTGGGTTCCTTTTTGGGAGCGTTTTCCACACGGAAGTGGATCACTTTCGGCTGCTGCCTGGGGGCTTTCCGGAAGAGCTTCCGAATCTGATTCTGCCAGCTCAGGGGGATCACGTTGATGACATCCTTGCCGAAGAACAGGAAATAGTTGCCCAGAGCAATCAAGGGGAAAATGTTTTCGGCGGTAAAGGGCATTTGGAAAACACCGATGAATATGATGATCAAGTCCACAAGCGCGAACAGCCAGGCTTTTACCGGAATGATAAAGAACAGCAGAAAGCCTGCCTGAGGATACAGGGTCGCAAAGCCCAGGAAGAGGCTCATGTTCAGATGGTAGACGCTGGCGGTGCAGTTGAAAATCAGGGCATAAACATCCATCAGTACCACACCGGTAAAGTAGAAGATGTTGAATTTGGCGGTGCCCCATTGGCGTTCCATGGCGGTGCCCAGAGAGTAGTAGCAGACCAGCGTAATGACCATAAACAGAATATTGCTGTTCCACAAAGTCAGGGGGTAGGTGATCAGCCGCCAGACCTGTCCGTCGAGAATCAGTCTGCGGTTGAAGCTAAGAAGACTGTAGAGCGTGGTATTACCGGCCATCGCGCTGATCAGATACACAACGGCATTGCCGAGCGTGATATAGAGCATCAGGTTGGGGATTCCCTTACTGCGGTTCACATAGCAGAACCGTTCAAAATTTCTGCGCAGATCTTTCAATGAATTCAACTCCCAGTTATATTTGCCATCCATTTTACCAGCAAACGGACAGCTTGTCTATATCCCAAATGTTAATTTTGCCGGAAAGCAACCGTATCTATTGACAATATACGAAAGAATGTGTAGAATACGGACAAACTGCATACAAGCCTTATCAAGAGTGGTGGAGGGAACGGCCCGATGAAACCCGGCAACCTGTAATATCAAGGTGCCAAATCCGGCGGCAAACGAAAGATGAGGATCTGATTGAACGTATTACGCACATCGGGTCTTCGGTGTGCGGTTTTTCTTTTTTGTTCGGACAGAAAATGATCTTTTGGTGCTTCAAGCGGATTTTTTGCTCCATCGATGCGGAATGAAACAGAGGTAATACACAAAGTATTCCCTCAGTTCCATTCCTTTCGCGAAGCAAAATCTCTCGCCCGGAGCAAACATAATCTCATTTTCTGTCCTCACGGGTTGATATTCTGCTGTAATGGAAAGGAAAAAACATGGAAAAAAGATTATTTACCTCTGAATGCGTGACCAACGGCCACCCCGATAAGGTGGCGGACTCCATCTCCGATGCCATTCTGGATGCCTGCCTTGCCCAGGATCCCCAGTCCCGTGTGGCCTGTGAGACCATGGTCACCACCGATTTCTGTATGATCTGCGGGGAGATCACCACCCGTGCCGTGGTGGATTATGCCGCCGTTGCCCGGGAAGCGATCCGGGCCATCGGTTACACCCACAAAGGAGACGGCTTTGATGCCGACACGGTGGAGATTCAGTGCCGGATCCATACCCAGTCCGCGGATATTGCTTTGGGCACCAATGATGAAACGGGCGGCGCCGGAGACCAGGGAATGATGTTTGGCGGAGCCTGCACCCAGACGCCTGAACTGATGCCTCTTCCCGTGGCGCTGAGCCGCGCGCTCTGCAACCGGCTGACTGCCTGCGTGAAAGAAAACGATCTGCTGCGCCCCGATGGCAAGACCCAGGTGAGTGTGGAATTTGACGACCAGGGCAATGTGGTGGGCATCGATACCGTGGTTGTATCCATTATGCACAGTGCGGATTTCCCCATGGAAGAGCTTCGCGCCTACATCCGGCAGCAGGTGATTGCCCCTGTGCTGGAGCAGTATGGCTTTGACATCGCCAAGGTCAGCCATGTTTTTATCAATCCTACCGGCAATTTTGTCATCGGCGGTCCCAACGGAGATACGGGCCTGACCGGAAGAAAGATCATTGTGGATACCTATGGCGGGTATTTCTCTCACGGCGGCGGCGCATTCTCCGGAAAGGATCCCACCAAGGTTGACCGCAGTGCCGCCTATATGGCCCGCTATATGGCAAAGAATTTGGTTGCGGCAGGACTTGCCAGCCGGGTTCAGGTGCAGCTGGCTTATGCCATCGGTGTTGCGGAGCCGGTTTCCCTCCGGGTGGACAGCTACGGTACCGGTAAGATCTCCGATGAAAAGATGGTGGAGCTGCTGCGCAAGACCTGTGATATGACCCCTGGCGGCATTATCCGCAAGCTGGATCTGCGCAAGCCCGTTTACGCTTCCACCGCGGCAAAGGGCCACTTTGGCGTGGAGGGAAAGACCTGGGAGCAGACGGACCTGGCCGAAACCCTCAGAAAGCTTTCTGGTATCTGAGCACATTCGCAGAGGATGGTGAAAGGGCACCATCCTCTGTTGTTTTTTTCTTCGGAGTGTGCTATGATTACAATAGAATATTGCCGGATTCAACGGGGAAAATACCTGAAAAGATTTTGGAGGATTCACCATGCTGGATTATATTCGCATTGCCTGCGCTGTCCCGCCGGTACGGGTAGGGGACACCGAAAAAAACGCGGATGATATTTGCCGCATTCTTTCTGCTGCGGACGGGCAGCAGGCAGATTTGCTGGTTCTTCCGGAGCTGTCTCTTACCGGTTATACCTGTCAGGACCTGTTTTTCCAGGATGCGCTGTATCAGGGAACACTGGAAGGTTTGAGCAAAATATTAAAGGCTTCTTCCGTCCACAGCGGGATAACGCTTGTGGCAGGCGTTCCTCTGCGCTGCGGCGGACAGATGTATAATTGTGGAGCCGTGATCGGTGGGGGAAGGATTCATTGCTTTGTTCCTAAAACCCATATCCCCAACTACAATGAGTTTTATGAGAAACGATGGTTTTCTTCGGGGGCTTCCTGCCGGGAAGACAGTGTGACACTGGATCTTCCGGGCTTCGGGCCCATGGAGGTGCCTGTACTCAAACAGGGGCTTGTCCGGCTGGCGGAGGGAACCCTTCTGGGCGTGGAGATCTGCGAAGACCTGTGGACACCGGTTCCGCCCTCTTCTTTGCTGGCGCTTTCCGGGGCAGAGGTAATCGTGAATCTGTCCGCGTCCAACGAGACCATCGGCAAGCGGGCATATCGCCAGGACCTGGTAAAGCATCAGTCCGCGGCGGCGGCCTGCGTTTACGCCTATGCTTCCGCTGGAGCCGGGGAGAGCACCCAGGATCTCATTTTCTCCGGCCAGTGCCTGATTGCGCAGAATGGAACCCTCCTTGGAGAAACGGAGGAACCGATTGTCAGGGAAACGCTGTTGATCCGGGACTGTGATCTGGGACAGATTCGTGCCGACCGCCGGAAGAATAAGTGCTTCGGGGACAATGCCGGTGTGCTCTCGGGTACATTCGGCACAAAAATCGTGGATGCCGCAATGCCTGCCCTGCGTTCGGACGGCACCCTGCAGAAAATCGCAAAGCTCCCCTTTGTACCGGCATCCCAGACGGATCGGTTCGACCGCTGTATGGAAATATTCCGTATGCAGGTGGCGGGCCTTGCGCACCGGCTGGAAATCGTAGGTTCCAAGGCAGTGGTTGGCATCTCCGGCGGACTGGATTCAACCCTGGCTTTGCTGGTTGCCGTGGAGGCGATGCGTGTTTTGGGCAGGCCTTCTTCGGATGTATATGGTGTGACCATGCCCTGCTACGGAACCTCTGACCGGACCTACCGGAATTCTCTGGAGTTGATGGAAAAGCTGGGGGTCACCGCGAAGGAAGTGAATATCCGTCAGGCTGTGGATCTTCATTTCACGGACATTGGCCACGACAAGTCGGTTTTGAACGGAACCTATGAAAATGCCCAGGCACGGGAGCGCACCCAGATTCTGATGGATTATGCCAGTGTGGTAGGGGGCATAGTCATTGGCACCGGGGACCTCAGTGAGCTTGCCCTTGGCTGGTGCACCTACAACGGAGACCATATGAGTATGTACGGTGTCAATGCCTCCATTCCCAAGACGCTGATTCGCTGGATGATCGCGGCGATTGCGGATTCGCCTGCTTTTGCGGAGGCGAGACCTGTGCTGGAAGACATTCTGGATACGCCCATCAGTCCGGAGCTTTTGCCTCCGGATGCCTCCGGGAAGATCAGCCAGTATACGGAGGACCTGGTGGGACCCTATGCGCTCCATGATTTCTTCCTCTATTATATGCTGCGTTTTGGCTTCGCACCGACGAAGATTTATACACTGGCCTGCCGGGCGTTTGCCGGAGATTTCACTCCGGAGGTAATCAAAAGGTGGATGAAGGCGTTTTACCGCCGCTTCTTTACCCAGCAGTTCAAGCGCAGCTGCCTGCCGGATGGGGTCAAGGTGGGCTCTGTCTGCCTCAGCCCCCGGGGGGATTGGCGTATGCCCAGCGATGCCAGCAGAAGACTTTGGCTGGAAGAAGTGGAAACCCTGTAATGCGTGGACGGATTCCTTTTTCGGGAATCCGTCCCTTTATGGCTTTCCGGGCAGCAGGATGGGCTGAATCTGCTGGCCTTGCAGCGCGGATTCCAGGGTTTGGGGAATCAGAGAAAAGTCCGCGACCATGGATGTGGGCTTGTTTTTCCAGTCATCCTGCCGGAAGGGAACAAAGTAGAAATGCTTTCTGACCAAAAGCTTTCCGATATTTTCGGCGGCACCCGCCAGAGCGTCATTGGTGGAAACGGCCAGAACGATGGGGCGCCCGTTGCGCAGTTGGCTTTTGGCAGCCATGGTCACCGGTCCGTCCGCAATGGAATGGGAAAGCTTTGCAAGGGTATTCCCGGTACATGGGGCGATCACAAGAATATCCAGCAGCTTTTTGGGCCCAATGGGCTCTACCTGGGCAAGATTCAAACTAGGTTTCAGTCCGCAGATTTTCTCCGCACGGGATATAAAGTCACCGGCGGATCCAAACCGGCTGTCCGTATTTGCGGAGGCTTCGGAAAAAATGGGGATTACAGTGTGCTCCGCTGCCAGTTTTTCCAAAACGGGGAAAACCTGACTGTATGTACAGAAGGAACCGCAAAAAGCAAAACCAACGGTCATTGTGCATTCTCCTCCCATAAGCGTATGACGGTGGCGGCAATCAGTTCTCCGGAGCTTTCCGGCGCAATTTTTCCGGGAAGCCCCCGGGCCCGGAGAACATTCGCTCCTTCGATTCCGGGGGTGGACGCAAGATCCACCATAAGCCCGGTGCAGCGCTTGGATGAGGCAGCGTCTATCACCAGTTCCGGGGCGGTATTGAATATCAGTTCCGTGGCTGGAAGCAGTGCCAGCATTTGTTCCCGGTTAACGGCGGAATAGCCCAGGGCTTTCAGCATCGCCCGATCGGCTTCTTTCCGGGCATATACGCTGCAATTGGCTCCGAGAGCCTCCAGAAGCTTTGCGAGAGATTTCCCGATTCTTCCCCAGCCGATTACCAGGACCGGGAGTCCTGGGAGGGTTTTGGTCAGCTTCCCGCAGGCCAGGCGGAGGGCGCACCGGGCGGTGATGTCCGCATTCCGACAGGTGTATTCAGCGTCTTGCAGAAGATCAAATTGTACCAGATGTGATGGGACGCGGTTTCCCAGATTTCCGCCGAAAACCCGGGCCCCGGGCTTCAGCCGGGAAAAGAGAGATTCCCAGTCTCTGTCCCCGTCCCGAAAGCTGGGAATGTCCAGCAGGACGCCCTGGGTTTCCTCTGTCCACTCTTTCTCTATGAGGTAATTGTTTCTCCGCAGTAGTTGGCAGGCACATGCGTGGGATGGGGAAGTTCCCAAACTCCATAGATGCGGCATGATCATTCCTCCTTTGCGCCAGAATATGCCTGAGGGGAAGAAGCGGTGCAGGATGCTCTTGATTTTTTCACCGGATTTCGTATAATGATACAAGAGGTGAAGTTTATGCAGAGATTGGGATTTATCCATGATATGCTGGATGTAAAGGTCCTGGTGCTGTTTGTTATGGCCAGGGTGAGCTATCCTGTGAATATTCAGCAGATCTATGAGCTGTGTTACCAGGATGATTGCCTCAGTTATTTTGATGTATGCACTGCGGTTCCCGAAATGGTCACCAGCGGCCATTTGAAGGAACTGGAGGATCAGACATATGTGATTACGGATAAGGGCAGGGCAGATGGTTCCCTTACAGAGGATTCCATTGCCTATACCGTAAAGTGCAAAGCGGACAATGCGGTTGCCAGGTTCAATCGCCAGATTCGCCGCTCCAGCTTTGTAAAAACCCAGGTGATTCCAAGAGAGGGCGGTGACTACTCCGTTATCATGGCTTTGGATGATGAGGTGGGAAATCTCATGACCTTGGAGCTTGTGGCCCCCAATCAACGGCAGGCGGTCCGGCTCAGCAAGCTTTTTGAAAAGAAAGCGGAAAATATCTACAACCTGACAATGACGGAACTGCTGGATGATGAAGAAAAGGCGGATGAAGGGGAGTAAGCCTGCGCCTTCTTGGTTATGCGGTCGGTGTCCTCTTGCCGAAACCTGGGAATCGTGGTATAGTTTAGCTGCACCGGATGACCGGTTATACGAAAGGAGCTGCCGATTATGAAGTTTCAGTACAGTGAAAAGAAAGTGAAGCTGCCCGAAAACGTCCATGCTTATGCCGAGAAGAAGGTTATGAAGCTGGCCCGGTATTTCGAGGATGACGCGGAGGCACTCATCGTATTTTCCGTTGAGAAGAACCGGAACAAGGCGGAGCTTACCGTCCATGGGGCCGGTACCTGGTTCCGTGCCAGTGAGAGCACCTCGGATATGTTTGCTTCCATTGACGCGGCCATCGGAACCATTGAAGGTCAGATTCGTAAGAACAAAACGAGACTTGCCCGCCGTCTGCGTCAGGATGCCTTCTCCCGTACAGTGGAGGAGACCTCTTTTATCCCCCAGCCGGAAGAGGACGATATTTCCATTACCAAGGTGAAAACGTTTTATATGCGGCCAATGACCAGGGAAGAGGCGGTACTGCAGATGGAACTGCTGAACCATTCCTTCTTCGCGTTCCGCGACACGGACCATGGCGGGAGCTTTGCGGTGGTCTATAAACGAAATGATGGCGGTTACGGTCTTATTGATGATACGGAATAACGGATTCTTCTCCGGAGCCTTCGGGCTCCGGTTTTTTTGTTCCCTATGAAAAAATGCTTGACAAAAGAAAAGGGGAATGGTATCATACTTTAGCTGTCGTGAGGCGCAGCAGAGTATGTGGATTATTTGTAAAGAAATAGAAAATAGTTCTTGACAAATCTTCGGTTTTGTGA
>JAXEMQ010000244.1:0-2594 GCA_034099845.1 Faecousia sp. | reverse complement strand
CTGCGAGCTTCAGCGGATCTTTTGGCCCAATCGTGCAGTATGAAAAATGGGGAATACATCCAGTATTCCCCCGTTTTCCATACTTTCGCCTGGGTCAAAACACTGGCCGAATCTCCTTGCCCCATTATGCGGTGCTGCCCTAATCATCAAAAGCCCGCCGACTGTGGTCGGCGGGTTGTTTGTTAATTGGCGCTGTGGTGCTTTTTTTCCGGGGAAATGCCGTTGCTGGACAGCATCTCCCGGGCACCGGCCATACCGGCAGAGCCGTCCAGGAGCTTTGCCCGGACAGCCAGGGAAACACAGACCTGGCTGATTGCCACAGAGATCTCCTCCTCTGACATTCCCTTGCCGCCGCGAAGCAGAAAACCGGACAGTCCATTGGTATACACCATCATGTGCCCCAGCACGCGCCTGGCATCCCCCTTGGAAATGCCGAAGGTGTCGGCGATTTCATCGGTAATGGGGGTCAGAATCTCCCGAAACAGATCCAGCAGCTCCTCCAGGGAGGCCGGGCCCTCCTCCGGACCCATCAAAATCCGGTAGAGATTAGGATTCTCTCCGGCGTAGCGCATCCAGCGCATACCGAATTCCTTGAAAGCAGGAAAGTAATCCAGACTGCCCCGGAGGTAGTCCACAAACTCCCGTCTTGCCCGGTCCTTTACACTGCGCTTCAGTTCATCCATGCCGGAAAAATAGGTAAAAATGGGGGTTACGGTCATGCCCATGCTTTTCGCAACCTCCCGGGCTGCCACTGCTTCCAGGCCCTTTTCCCGGGCGAGCTGAAAGGCGGCTTCCTCAATTCTTTCTCTGGTGAATCTGGCCTTCGGCGGCATCGATCGAACATCCTTTCCGCAACAGATATAGGCTCATTATATATGATTCCGGAAAAAACGTCAAGAACAGGGCTTTATTTTACAAACCGTTTCAGGATTCTTGTCAGGACCAGGGCACAGACAATTTTGATGATGTCCGGAATGATGTAGGGAATCACGCACATTCCCAGCACCGCCGCCAGAGAGATGGCCCCCTTGGCCCTGGTATACACCACCAGGAACCAGGCCGTTCCGAAGGCGTAGCAGGCAATGAGTCCCAGTACCATGGAAAGGGGCAGCACCCATTTTCGGCTTCCGGGAATGGCCTCCATAGCCCACATAATGAGGGCCGAAACCAGAAATCCCACAATGTAGCCGCCGGTCATACCCAGAAGCTTTCCCAGGCCGCCGGTCATGCCGGAAAACACCGGCAGACCCACCGCGCCCATCAGCACATACACAAGGATCGCCAGCGTACCTCTTTTGCCGCCCAACAGTCCCACGGCCAGAAACACCCCCATGGTCTGAAGGGTGAAGGGAATCTGCCCCGGAATGGAGATCCAGGCGCAGATGGTCATCAGGCAGGCAAACATGGCGGTATAGACCATGTCAAGGGTCGTCAGTTTGTTTTTCTTTTCCATTTTCTCTTTCCTCCCGTTTTTTGTAACAAATCATCCATCAGGGCAGCACCACATAATGGGGCAAGGAGATTCGGCCAGTGTTTTGACCCAAGCGAAAGTATGAAAAACGGGGGAATACTGGATGTATTTCCCATTTTTCATACTGCAGGATTGGGGCAAAAGATCCGCCGAAGCCCGCAGTTCCCACCTAAGCGGTGTTGCCTTAGAGCTTCACGCTGATTTCTCCGGCGGTCAGGGTTTCCCGGCTGCCGTCCTCATACTGTACCAGCAGGCCGCAGTTTTCGTCCAGATCCAGAGCCTTTGCCCGTCTGGTTCCCGCCATGACGGTCTTTCCCAGCACCAGGCAGTTTTCCTTATAGGCCTGCGGATAGGTTTGCGGGTCGGCCAGCACCCCGGCAAAAGCATTGAGGAATGCCGCCGCCAGCCGGTTTCTGCCCTCTTCCTGGGGCGCATCAAACACAGCCCCCGCAATGGAAGCCAGCTCCTCCGGAAAGCCGCCGGGAGGACAATTGGCGTTGAAGCCCGCGCCCACCACGGCATACTCCAGTTTTCCGTCTTCCAGGGAAAAGGCCGCCTCCGTCAGAATTCCGCAGACCTTTTTCCCCTCCAGGAACACATCGTTGACCCATTTGATCCCCGCTTTTTTCCCGGCAACCTGCTGCACCGCCCGGCAGGCAGCCAGAGCCGCCATAGTGGTCAGCCTCCGGGCTTCCAGGGGGCCCCAGTCCCGGCGGAGCAGAACGCTGAGGTAAACCCCCGTATCCGCGGGAGAATAGAAGCTTCTTCCCAGTCTTCCTCTGCCCTGGCTCTGGCTTCCGGCGATCAGAACGGTGCCGTCCGGTGCCCCTGCAGATGCCTGCTGCCGCAGAACCGCATTGGTTGACGTAACTTCCCCCAGTACCTGCACAGACCAATTGCTGCCCGGCTCCAACCGGCTCTCGATGCCGCCCCGGGTCAGGAAATCCGCTCCGGCTTCCAGGCAATAGCCTTTCCCCGGCTGGGTTTTGATGGGAAGGCCCATTTCCTTCAGGGCACCCACTGCCTTCCACACCGCCGCCCGGGAGAGCTTCAGGCTCTGGGCAAGCTCCTCTCCGGAAAGATAGGCGCCCTTGCAGGCGGTAAGCAGCGTCAGCACCCGGTC
>JAXEMQ010000243.1:0-14811 GCA_034099845.1 Faecousia sp. | reverse complement strand
CTGCGAGCTTCAGCGGATCTTTTGGCCCAATCGTGCAGTATGAAAAATGGGGAATACATCCAGTATTCCCCCGTTTTCCATACTTTCGCCTGGGTCAAAACACTGGCCGAATCTCCTTGCCCCATTATGCGGTGCTGCCCTTGAATTCCCGGCTTTTCCCGTGTATAATGGAAGGCAGCAACGCAGAAAGGGAGTGAATACCATGCACGACTGCTGCCTGCCCCATGACCACGGCGGGGTATTTGAGCACGGGGTTGAAAAAATGCCCGGGACAGAAGCCTTTTCCCTGGCTGCTAATGTCTTCAGGCAGCTGGACGATCCCAGCCGTCTGAAGATTTTCTGGCTGCTGTGCCATTGCGAGGAGTGCGTGATCAACCTGTCCTCCCTGATGGATATGTCCAGCCCGGCGGTTTCCCACCACCTGAACAAGCTCCGCTCCAGCGGCCTGATCGTCAGCCGCCGGGAGGGGAAGGAGGTCTACTACCGTGCGGCCGATACCGTCCAGGCCAGGGCCCTGCACGAAACCATTGAGCATATTATGGAAATCACCTGCCCAAAATAATAAGGTTTCATTAACATTTTCGCCGTCGCCTTGACTTCCTCCGGGAAAAATGATATGTTGAATCCAAATGGAACGAAAGGATGAGAAATTTGAGAAAAGCGATTGCATGGATTCTGATCCTGATGATGCTTCTGTCCATGGCGGCCTGCGGCAAAAAAGAAGAACCCGCCGCCCCGGAAACCACCCTCCCCACGGAAACCGAGCCGGTTACTGAGCCCGTCACCGAGGCCCCTACGGAGGTGCCCACCGTTATGGCAAAGCCCCTTTACGGTGAGATTCTGGACAGTTATTTTGACGCGCTGCTCCAGGGCTTTGAGCCTGCCCAGTATGTGGAAAAGGGCCTGAACCCCCTGCCCGGCATGGTCAAAGACGTAACCAAGGTCGGCTACTGCCTGGAAGACCTGGATAACGACGGCAGCACCGAGCTGCTGATCGGTGCCGTAGGCGAGCCCTTTATCTACGCCATGTACACCATGAAGAACGACCAGGAGGCCCTGGTCATCGATGCCGGAGAGCGCAATACCTACCGCATCAGCTCCGACGGCGTGTTCGTAAACAACGCCAGCAACAGCGCCGCTCAGATGGCCTACTTCCTGTACACCTTCTCCGAGGGAGCGCTCCATTTCCAGGACGGTCTGGTGTATGACGTCGGCCTCGACTCCCAGAACCCCTGGTTCTATGTGAAGGATACCGCCTTTGATTCCGGCACCTACGAGGCCATTGCCACCGCCGACGCGGAGGCCATTACCTCCGAGCTGGACAACAATGCCCGGCCCATTGCCTTTATGCCCTTCAGCGATTACAACAGCTGATCCGCCCCGCCCGCTGCCGGGCAGCCCAAAGTTCAAAACCCTCCCTGTGGTTCCGGCCATAGGGAGGGTTTTTCATGTGAAGGCTGCCGCCCAAATCCCAATTCGTTGCAGAAGCGTCACTGGTCGAGGGGCCCGGCGGCAGCTGTACCTTGTGCCCAATGTCCGTAATGCACTTGCTGTCGGCCATGCCGACAAACCCCAATTTGCAGCTTCCTTCCATTCCGTGTGAACACCTGACAGGACCGGCCGCAACAGCTGTCCCCTCTGTCCGGCTTCCGAAACAACGCTGGAAAAACCGGCCCGTTTATGCTATGATTACGAAAACATGAAAAGGAGACTGCTATGCTGCCGGAAGCGTTTTTGGAACGAATGAGAAATCAGCTGGGTGCAGAATATGAGGCGTTTCTGGAGAGCTTTCAGCGCCCCCGGGCGGTGGCCCTGCGCCTGAATCCGCTGAAGGGGGAAACACCGAAGCTGCCCTTTGTCACGGCGACCGTTCCCTGGGAGCCCATGGGCTATTACTATGCCCCCCAGGCCAGACCGGGCCTGCACCCTTATCATGAGGCGGGGGTATACTATTTGCAGGAGGCCAGCGCCATGGCACCCGTGGCCCTGCTGGACCCTCAGCCCGGGGAGCGGGTGCTGGATCTGTGCGCGGCTCCCGGGGGCAAGAGCACCCAGATTGCGGGAAGACTCCTGGGAAAAGGGCTGCTGGTCTGCAATGAAATCAACCCTTCCCGGGCGAAAATTCTGTCCAGAAACATCGAACGGCTGGGGGTGGCCAACGCACTGGTTACAAACGAAAAGCCGGAGAACCTTTCCCGGCGGCTGCCCGGCTTTTTCGACCGGGTGCTGGTGGATGCCCCCTGCTCCGGCGAAGGAATGTTCCGGAAGGAAGAGGCGGCGGTGACGGATTGGAGCCCGGAGACTGTGGAGATGTGCGCCCGGCGGCAGGCCGGGATTCTGGACCGGGCAGCCGAAATGCTGCGGCCCGGCGGACGGCTGGTCTATTCCACCTGTACCTTTGCACCCCAGGAGGATGAGGAGGCGGTGCAGGCGTTTCTGAACCGGCACCCGGAGTTTGTTCCGGAACCGGTGGACGCTCCCTGGTTTGTCCCGGGAGAGAAGGGCTGTTACCGGCTGTGGCCCCATAAACTGCTGGGGGAGGGACATTTTGCTGCCGTCCTGCGTAAGTTGGAGGGGGAGAGAACAGATATTCCGCTTCAAAAGGGAGAACGGCTGCCCAAAGCCTGGGAGAATTTTTCCGGAGAGACGGGAATCACCCTGCCGGAGGGGAACGCGGTGTGCTTTGGCTCCCGGCTTTTCTGGATGCCGGAGGGCATGCCGGAGCTGAAGGGACTGCGGGTGCTGCGGCCCGGTCTGGAACTGGGAGAGCTGAAAAAGGACCGGCTGGAGCCCAGTCATGCCCTGGCCCTGTGGCTTCGGGACTGCGCCAATACCCGATCCTACCCCTGGGATTCCCGGGAGCTGGAGCGTTACATCCACGGAGAGGTGCTGGAGTCCAGTGTTCGCGGCTGGTGCCTGGTCCAGGTGGACGGCTATGGCCTGGGCTGGGGAAAGGGAGACGGAAACCAGCTGAAAAATCACTATCCCAAGGGCCTGCGCAGGTAAAGACCGTTTTCCTTCTTTACAGATTTCCGGTTTTGTGCTAGAATACACTGGAACTGTTGTGTTCAATCCCCAATCCATCACAAGGAGAGGATCATTCCTTGGCCAGATATGAGATTAACGGCGGCAACCCCCTGGTCGGTACCGTCACCATCAGCGGCGCGAAAAATGCGGCTGTAGCAATATTGCCCGCGGCGCTTCTGGTAAGCGGTAAATGCCGTGTTGAAAACGTACCGGATATTTCCGATGTTCGGATTCTTCTGGATATTCTGGAAGGCATGGGCGTCAGGCTTAGCTATCCCGAACCCCATGTGGTGGAGCTGGACAGCACCGGCGTTCAATGCACCATGCCGGATCCGGAGCTTGTGAAAAAGATGCGCGCCAGCTACTACCTGATGGGCGCGCTTTTGGGCCGGTTTGGTCATGCCCATGTGGCGCTGCCCGGCGGCTGCAATTTTGCCTCCCGTCCCATTGACCAGCACATCAAGGGCTTTTTGGCTCTGGGTGCCGATGTGGACGAGACGGAAGAATACATCGCGCTGAAGCCCTCGGAGGAGGGACTTCACGGTGCCCGGATCAGCCTGGACATGGCAAGCGTAGGCGCTACGGTCAACATTATGGTGGCGGCAACCCTGCTGCCCGGTCAGACGATTATCGAAAACGCTGCCAAGGAACCCCACATTGTGGACCTGGCGAACTTCCTCAATACCATGGGCGCCCGGATTACCGGCGCCGGTACCGATACCGTCAAGATCCGGGGGGTCAATTCTCTGCGGGGCGGCACCTATGCCATTATCCCGGATCAGATCGAGGCGGGCACCTATATGGCTGCCGTTACCGCGACCGGCGGCAATATTCTGGTGCAGAACGTCATTCCCAAGCACATGGAGTGCATCACCACCAAGCTTCAGGAAATGGGAGCCAAGGTCATCGTGTTTGATGATTCCATCCGGGTGATGCGCAGCGGCCCCCTGCGCCAGACCACGGTAAAGACCCGCCCCTATCCCGGCTTCCCAACGGATATGCAGGCCCAGGCCTGCGTATGTATGGCCCTGGCCAAGGGGACCAGCCGCCTGACGGAAAGCGTGTATGAGACCCGATTCTTCGGTTACTGCACAGAACTGGAGAACATGGGCGCCAATATCCGCATTGACGGAAAAACCGCTTTGGTTCAGGGTGTGGAGCAGCTTCACGGCTCCACCGTATATGCCCACGATCTGCGGGCAGGGGCGGCACTGGTAATTGCAGGACTCAGCGCCAAGGGAACCACCACGGTGGAGGATATTCACTATGTGGAACGGGGCTATGAGGATCTGATCGGCAAGCTTACCGCGCTGGGCGCGGATATTCGGAGACTGGAAGAATGATTAAATGGCGGCTTTGGAGAATTCTGAGGCCGCTTTTTTAGTAGGAGGAACGGCTATGGCTACAATGGAACAGCAGGCGGAAGAAATCGTCGACATCATACTGGAGGATTACCGCAACGGCCGAAGCATCGACCGTATGGACCCCTTTGCCCATCCGGACAAGCAGGTGGTCATCGATATGATCGGAAAGCTCATGCGCATTGTCTATCCCGGCTTCACCCGGGATAAGAACTACCGCATTTACAATACCCATCACAATGTTTCCATGCTCATTGAAGACGTGATGTACAACCTGAACAAGCAGCTGACCATGGTTTTCCGGCAGGAGCTGGGAGAGGAAGCGGCTGCCCAAAAGGCCCAGCAAATCAGCCTGGATTTCTTCCGGGCCATTCCGGAGCTGCGGGCCGTGATCCAGACCGATGTGGATGCCTTCTACGAGGGTGACCCCGCGGCCTACAGTACCGATGAGATCGTCTACTGCTATCCCGGAATGTTTGCCATTACCGTATACCGTCTGGCACACATTCTCTACACCATGGGGGTGCCTCTGCTGCCCAGAATCATGACGGAGCACGCCCACAGTGTTACGGGAATTGACATCAACCCCGGTGCTACCATCGGCAAATACTTCTTTATCGATCACGGCACCGGCATTGTAATCGGTGAAACCACCGTCATCGGGGACCATGTCAAGATCTACCAGGGCGTGACTCTGGGCGCGCTGACCACCCGGGGAGGCCAGAGCCTGCGGGGCAAGCGCCGCCATCCCACCATTGAGGACAATGTAACCATCTATGCCGGCGCGTCCATTCTGGGCGGCGCCACCGTCATCGGCAGGGACAGCGTCATCGGCTCCAACGTGTTCATTACCAGCTCCATTCCCCCCTGCACCACCGTCAGCGTGAAGAGCCAGGAGCTTCAGATCCGTCAGCGGTGCGGAGGAAGATGCCCGGAGCCCTTCTGGCCGGAGGATAAGTAAGCCCCCGGGGATTTTCGTCAAAACCACCAATTGGGGCTGACGAAAAATGGAAACTTAAACGATTGCGCAAAGGAGCAGATTGTGGTATTATAGCGTTATCCCGGTGGGACTTGGCTACTCCACAAAATAGCCACGATCCTGCTAAAATAAAGGAGGAAAACCCCGCTTTGACTCGCGGTGCGGCAGTGTGGAGACCTGTCGTAATGCCTCTGCTGTTTTACCCGGCAGTGTGCGAGGGCATACATTGAGGATTCAGTATGTCCGGAGTCAGAAAACAATGGCAAGTGTAACCCTGAAGAACGTCAAGAAAGTCTACCCCTTTAACGGCGACGACGCCAAGAAGAACAAGAAAAAGAAGGGCGAGGAACCCAAGAAGACCAACCTACAGATCACGGACGAAGGCGTTGTTGCTGTGCAGGCCTTCAACCTGGATATTCAGGACAAGGAATTCATCGTTCTGGTCGGTCCCTCCGGCTGCGGTAAGTCCACCACCCTGCGTATGATCGCCGGTCTGGAAGACATCACCGACGGCGAACTGTACATCGGCGACCGCCTGGTGAACGATGTGGCCCCCAAGGACCGCGACATTGCCATGGTTTTCCAGAACTATGCGCTGTACCCCCACATGACCGTTTATGATAACATGGCCTTTGCTCTGAAGCTGCGCCATGAGTCCAAGGAAGAAATTGACCGCAAGGTTAAGGAAGCCGCCGAGATCCTGGACATCACCCAGTACCTGGGCCGTAAGCCCAAGGCTATGTCCGGCGGTCAGCGTCAGCGTGTTGCCATCGGCCGCGCCATCGTTCGTAACCCCCAGGTTATGCTGATGGACGAGCCTCTGTCCAACCTGGACGCCAAGCTCCGGAACCAGATGCGTGCTGAGATCATCAAGCTGCGTCAGCGCATCAACACCACCTTCATCTACGTTACCCACGACCAGACCGAGGCTATGACCCTGGGCGATCGGATCGTCATTATGAAGGATGGTTTCATCCAGCAGATTGGCACGCCTCAGGAAGTGTTCAATCATCCCTACAACCTCTTCGTCGCCGGCTTCATTGGCACGCCTCAGATGAACCTGTTCGATGCCAAGCTGGTAAAGAAGGACGGCAAGTACGCGGTTTCCGTGGGCAACCTGTGTGTCACCCTGTCCGATGAGAAGCAGGAAAAGCTGGCGAAGAACAATGTGGCCGAGCAGGATGTGGTTCTGGGCGTCCGTCCCGAGCACATCGAGCTGGCAGAGGAGGGCATCGACGCCAAGGTCGATGTGTCCGAAATGATGGGCTCTTCCGTGCACCTGCACGTGACCGCTATGGACCGGGATGTGGTTCTGGTGGTTTCCACCATGAACATGACCGGTGCCGAGGTCAGTTCCCTGACTGCCGGTACTTCCGTCAAGTTCAACTTCGCAGGCCATGTCTGCCACGTCTTCAACAAGGAGACCGGCGTCAACCTGGAAGCCTGATCCAATCGTTGATTTGCCCCGCCCGTTTGGGCGGGGCTTTTTTGCGCCCCCTTGCAATCCGGGGGGGAGTCTGGTATAATGGCTGTAATTGTGGAAAAATGCCCATTGGAGGGGAATGCCTTCCCTTTGACGGAAGACACCCTGAAAAAATGCCGCAGACGGGTCGGGAGGGGATACAGATGTACCATAAATCCGGGTTGCCCTGGACCAGATACTGGGATTTTATTCTGCTGGATATGGCAGTTATGTTCGTTTCTCAAATCATTGCCTACTATTTGTATATCCCTACGGATTTTATGCTCTCCGGCAGCCCGGAGTATCTGGTGCTGCTGTTTGGCCTGCCGGTGCTGGATTTTGTGACCATCATCCTGTTCAGCACCATGGATGGGGTGCTGCAGCGGGGGTATCTGCGGGAGCTTACGGCCACCGTGCGCAATACGGCGGTGGTGTTTTCCGCGGAGGCGGTGCTGTTCTTCGTGGTGAAAATGGGCAGCTTCTATTCCCGTAAGAATTTCGCAATCGCCTGTTCTCTCTACTTTTTGCTCAGCTATCTGTCCCGTGCGGGCTACAAGTGGTATTATCAGAAGCGGGTGATTCCGAAAAACGGTCGGTCTCTGCTGGTAATCGCGTCTGCGCAAAATATGCGGGAACTGGACCGTCGGATCCGGGAAGGCTACTGCAATGCCTACCGGATGGCGGGTCTGATTCTCTCCGAGCCTCTGCCGGAAGGCTGCCGCAGTCCCTTGAATGTTGTGGCGGATTACGCCGGTGCCGATGACTGGATCCGCAAAAACTGGGTGGATGAGGTTCTGATCCTGCTGCCGCCCACAGAAGATGTGCTGAGCCTTGCCAGCGCCGTGGCGTCCATGGGAATTACGGTCCACATCGGCATCGATTATATCCGCAATATGGTGGGGGCCGGCAAAAAAACCGTGGAAGAACTGGCGGGCTACGATGTGCTGACGGTGTACTGGAACCGGATCAGCTTCCTTTCCGCGGCCGTCAAGCGGGCCGGGGATATTCTGGGGGGCCTGGTGGGCTGCCTGTTTACCCTGGTACTGACAATTGTCATCGGTCCTGCCATCTATCTGGCGTCTCCGGGGCCCATTTTCTACAGCCAGGAGCGAATCGGCCGCAACGGCAAGGTGTTCCGGATGTACAAATTCCGGAGTATGTACCCCAACGCGGACGAACTCAAAAAACAGTACATGCAGGAGAACCGGGTTTCCGGCGGCTTTATGTTCAAGCTGGATTGGGATCCCCGGATCATCGGCAACAGGGTATTGCCTGACGGCACCAGAAAAACCGGTATCGGCGAATTCATCCGCAGGACCAGTCTGGACGAATTCCCCCAGTTTCTCAATGTGCTCAAGGGGGATATGAGCCTGGTGGGAACCCGCCCCCCCACGAAGGACGAGTGGGTGCTTTATAAGGACCACCATCGGGCACGGATGGCCATGCGTCCCGGCATCACCGGTATGTGGCAGGTTTCCGGCAGAAGCAACATCACGGATTTTGAAGAGGTGGTGCGGCTGGATACCCAATACATTGACGAATGGTCCCTGGCACTGGACGCCAAAATTCTGGCAAAGACCGTGCTGGCCGTGGTCCGACGGGAAGGCAGTATGTAGGAGGCTGGACGATGAATCCCAAAATGGAAGCAAAGCGGATGCTCAATGGCCTTTGGCACATGGGGCCCTGCAGTGATATTTTTATGTTTCACCATGTAACCGCTGCCCCGGACCGGGTGCTGAGTCTGATGCTGGATACCGATGCCTTTCTGCGCTTTCTGGATCGGCCCCATGGCTATGCGCCCCTGGATGAGGTGATGGCGGACAAGACCTATGGCGGAAAAGCGGCCCTGACCTTTGACGACGGCCTGCTGGACGCCTATACCATTGCCTACCCGGCAATGAAGGAACGGAACCTGCCCTTTACGCTGTTTATTACCACCCACTGGGTTGGGAAAGAGGGATACCTGTCCCTTTCCCAGCTGCGGGAACTGTACGCGGATCCTCTGTGCACCATCGGTGTCCACGGAACCGAGCACCGGGTGCTGACCCAGGTGGGAGAACAGGAACGCCGGGAGGAGATTTTTCAGTCCAAGGACGAGCTGGAGCAGATGCTCGGGGGCAAATGCGATATTTTTGCCTATTCCAACGGCCGGTACGATGCTGGCGTCCTGGAGCTGATGAAGCAGGCGGGTTACAGGGCCGCCTGCGCAGTGGCCGGCAGACCCCTCAACAAGCGCTTTGATCTGGGCCCCTATGCCTATCCCCGGCAGTCTGTGGAGGAAGCCACAAGAGAAATGTTCCGGCTGTAACAACGCATAATTCCCTGAAAAATCTGGGAAACTGGAAAGGAAGATCGTTTTGGATTCGGTACTGGCACTGTTTACCTGCTTTAATCGAAAAGAAAAGACCCGTCAGGCGGTGCGGGGACTGATAGAGGGAAATCCGGATCTATCCTTTTCCTTCGTGGTTGTGGATGACGGCAGCACCGACGGTACGGCCGAAATGCTGGAATCGGAGGATTTCGGCGCCCGGATTCAGGTGCTTCACGGAGACGGGAACCTTTTTTATTCCGGCGGAATGATCATGGGAATGGAGGATATTCTCTCCTCCGGGCAGGAGGCGGAGTACCTCCTGATGATGAATGATGATGTGGAGTTTTACCCGGAGTGCATTCAAAAGCTCATTGCCCAGAGCCGGGCCCAGGGGGAGGCGGTGATTGTCGGTGCCACCTGCGACCGGGAGGGAAAGCTCAGCTACAGCGCCATTCTGTATGAAAAGGGCATTCATTACCGTTTCCTTCCCCCCGGAGAAACCGGCGTGGACGCGGACACCATGAACGCCAACTGCGTGCTCATTCCCTTTGCCTGGTTCCGGAAGGCCGGTGTGATGGACCGGCACTATCGCCACAGTCTGGGGGATTTTGACTACGGCCTGACCCTGCGGGATCTGGGGGCCAAGCTCCATGTGTCCCGGGATTATGTGGGCATCTGCTGTGACAATCCCAGCACAGGCACCTGGCACGACAGGAGCCTGTCCAGATGGATGCGGCTCAAAAAGAAGGAAACCGTAAAGGGGGACCCGGCGGGGCCCTGGTTTTATTACCTTCGCAAGCATTTTGGCCTGGCAACGGCCATCAAAAGCAGCCTGACCCCCTACATTCGGATTCTGCTTGGCCTTTGAGCCGCGGTTTCATCATTGCTCCCAAAGCGGGAGAGGAGACAGACCATGAGTAAAAAACAACTTTCCCAGCAGGTATCGGTCCATGCGCTGATGCTGATGGGGTATGACCTGGTCATGCTGGCCATTGTATCGGTGCTGCTGCTGGTGTTTTACCCCAGCAGCTACTATCCCATTACAAAGACGGAGGCGCTGCTGCACTATCTTTTGGCGGCGGCCTGTATGCTGGGCGGACGGGCCCTGGGCAATTCCTATAACAATGTGTGGCGCTACGGCGGCAACAACCTGTATATCAATCTCATTTGCTATGACGCCCTGGGCGGCTGCGTGTACTACCTGATCCAGCGGCTGCTGCCCCTGCGGGATGTGGAATTTCTGCGGGCAGTGACCCTGTTTTCCCTGAATCTGCTGGGGGACATCCTTATGCGGCAGGTTTACCAGTATTTGTACGATGCCAACAGCCGGGGCTCCCGGGCGGCGGATGTGATGCGCTTTCTTACCCGGAAAATGACGGGAATTCGGGTGGAGCCCCTGGATACGGCCAAGCGGGACCGGCGGATCAACATCGCCATCATCGGCGCCGGACGGGTGGGCGCGGGATTTGCCGCGGACCTGGCCAGCAATCCGGACGCGGCCTACACCCCCAAGTTCTTCGTGGACATTGACCGGAATAAAATCGGCCGCAGCATCAACGGCGTTCCCGTCTTTTCAGATCGGGAGGCAAATGGGGATGTGTTCCGGGATTACAACATTCAGGAGATTGTGTTTGCCATCCCCGGTGCCTCCGCCGAGCGAAAGAAGGAGCTCTATACCCTTTATAAGAAAACCGGCTGCAAGCTGAAAACCTACGATTACCCCACCACCCAGGCGGTGGGCGGCAAGCGGAGCCTCCGGGAATTTGACGCGGAGGAGCTCCTGTTCCGGCAGGTTTCCGAGATCCTCAGTGAGGATACCAAAAGCTATTACCGGGGCAAGACGGTGCTTATTTCCGGCGGCGGCGGCTCCATCGGTTCCGAGCTGTGCCGCCAGATCGCCAAGATCGGGCCCCGGAAGCTGGTGGTGCTGGATGTGTATGAAAACGGCGCCTATGATATCCAGCAGGAACTGAAGATCAAGCATGAGGGCAGGCTGAATCTGGCTGTGGAGATTGTATCCATCACGGACCAGGGCCAGCTGGACCGGGTTTTCCATACCCACCGGCCGGAGGTGGTGATCCACGCGGCTGCCCACAAGCACGTTCCGCTGATGGAGGACAACTGCTGCGAGGCGGTGAAGAACAACGTTTTCGGCACCCGGAATCTGTTGGATACCGCGGAGCGCTTCGGCTGTCAGAAGTTCATCATGGTTTCCACAGACAAGGCGGTCAATCCCACCAATGTGATGGGCGCCACCAAGCGGATGTGTGAAATGGAAGTGCTGAGCCATCAGGGAAACATGAGCTGCTCTGCCACCCGGTTCGGCAATGTACTGGGCAGCAACGGCAGCGTGATCCCTTTGTTCAAGCGCCAGATCATGTACGGCGGTCCGGTGACCCTCACCGACCGGCGGATCATTCGCTACTTTATGACCATTCCCGAGGCTGCCCAGCTGGTACTGACCTCCGGCGCGTTCGCCAGGCACGGCGAGCTGTTTGTGCTGGATATGGGCAAGCCGGTGCATATTCTGGAACTGGCGGAAAGCATGATCCGGCTTTCCGGCTTTGAGCCCTATAAGGATATTGACATTGTGGAAACCGGCCTGCGCCCCGGCGAAAAGCTCTATGAAGAGCTGCTGGTGAAAACCGAGGATCTGGACAAAACCGACAATGACCAGATCTTTGTGGAGCGGGACAAGCCCCTGGACCCCCGGGAGATCGAAAAGAAGCTGGCGGTTCTTTCCCAGGCGGTTGCCACAGAGGACGATGCCCTCTGCCGTCAGGCGCTGAAGCAGGTGGTGGAAACCTTCCGGGATCCGGAAGAGGTCAACTGCAAGGCAGAGCAGGCGAAGGAAATGCAAGAGGTTCGGGGATAATGACGATACGGGAATATACGAAAAAAGACCTGGATTCCATGGTAAAAATCTGGAACCAGGTGGTTGTAGACGGGGAGGCATTCCCCCAGGAGGAATGCCTGACACCGGAAAGGGGCCAAGAATTCTTCGCGGCCCAGGATTACTGCGCCGTGGCGGAGGAAGCCGGGGAGGTGCTGGGCCTTTACATCCTGCACCCCAACAATGTTGGGCGCTGTGGGCATATCTGCAATGCCAGCTATGCCGTGGACAGAGCCAGGCGGGGCGCCCACATTGGAGAAAAGCTGGTATCGGACTGCCTGGTGCAGGGAAAGCGCCTGGGCTACCGGGTGCTGCAACTCAACGCAGTGGTTGCGTCCAATACCCATGCCCGGCATCTGTATGAGCGTCTGGGCTTTGTTCAGCTGGGAACCATCCCCGGGGGCTTCCGTAGGAAGGATGGGCACTACGAGGATATCTGCCCCTATTACCATGTGCTGTAAGTAAAATAAAAACCGGGACGGCCTTAGGTGGCTGTCCCGGTTTGTACGTTATCCAAATATTTCTTCATTTCCTGAATGAAAACCTGGGCGATTTCGTCCGGCTGGGTGTTTTTTGGAGAAATGTAGCCAATTTCCATTTTGGCATTCTGGTTGTCCCGATCCTCCCGATAGGGAACGGCGAGATAATCCGTGCCGTTCAGCTCTTCACAGATAATGCCGGAGCAGAGGGTAAAGCCGTTGAGCCCCACCATCAGGTTCAGCATGGTAGCCCGGTCGGTGGCCCGGATCATTTGGGGGTACTCCCGCTCGGAGAGAATTTCCTCTGCAAAGTAAGAGGAGCTCTGGTCACCCTGCTCAAAGCACAGGCAGGGATAGCAGCACAGCTCTTCCATGGAAATGGATTCGTTCTTTGCCAGGGGGTGACCCCGCCATAGGTAAACGTAGGCATTGCAGTCAATCAGGTGGTGAAATTCCAGCCGGTTTTCACTGAGCAGCTTGTTGAGCACCGTCCGGTTGTGCCTGGAGCGGAACAGCACGCCGATGGCACTGCGGCCCTGGGCCACATCGTGAATTACATCCACGGTTCTCGTCTCCCGGATAGCGTATTCAAACCGGGTGGCATCGAACTGGTGCACCGTTTCCACAAAGGCCTTGGTGACAAAGGAGTAGTGCTGGGTGGATACGCCGAATATCCGCTTTTTGGGCCGGAGGTATTCCTGCTCCATCAGCTCATACTGCTGGTAGATCTGCCTTGCGTAGTGCAGAAACCGCCGCCCCTCGTTGGTCAGGGTGACACCCCGGTTGGTCCGGTTAAAAATGGTAATGCCCAGCTCCGTTTCCAGCTCCTGTATGGCGCCGGTCAGGGCGGGCTGGGTTACATACAGGGTTTCCGCGGCGCGGTTCATGGAGCCGGTTTCGGCAATGGTCAGGCAGTAGCGGATCTGCTGGAGGGTCATGGCGGTTACTCCTTTGGGGGATTTTGTGAATTGACAATTGACAATGAACGAATCCCCTTCTGGGATGAATAAATAGTGAAACCGGATGTCTTTACGTGTTAACCAGACTTAACTGACCAACTTATTTGAATCATCCCGAAGGGATACCATAATTGTCAATTGTTCATTGTCAACTGTCAATTGAGAAGAATATTTTCTCGCAAAAGGGAAGACGCAGAAATTTACTTCAGGCTGTTCAGCGCCTGGTCCAGGTCCTCCAGGATGTCATCGATGTGCTCGGTGCCGATGGACAGGCGGACGGTGTTCTGATAGATGCCTACGTTTGCCAGCTCTTCGTCGGTAAGCTGGGCATGGGTGGTGGAGGCGGGGTGGATCACCAGGCTCTTTACATCGGCCACATTGGCAAGCAGAGAGAATATCTTCAGGTTGTCCACAAACCGGAAGGCCTCCTCCCGGCCGCCCTTGATTTGGATGGTGAAGATGGAAGCGCCGCCGTTGGGGAAATACTTTTCATACAGGGCATGGTCGGGATGGTCCGGCAGACTGGGATGGTTGACCTTCTCCACCATGGGATGGCTACACAGGAAGGCAACCACCTTCCTGGTGTTTTCGGCGTGGCGCTCCAACCGCAGGCTCAGAGTTTCGGTGCCCTGCAGCAGCAGCCAGGCGGCGAAGGGGCTGATACAGGCGCCCTCGTCCCGCAGCAGAATGCAGCGGATGTAGGTGACAAAGGGGCTGGCGGGAGCGGCCTTGGAAAACTGCACGCCGTGGTAGCTGGGGTTGGGCTCGGACAGCCAGGGATACTTGCCGCTCTTGGCCCAGTCGAAGGTGCCGCCGTCTACGATGATGCCGCCAAGGGTGGTGCCGTGACCGCCGATGAACTTGGTGGCGGAGTGGACAACGATATCCGCGCCGTGCTCAATGGGCCGGATCAGATAGGGGGTGCCGAAGGTGTTGTCAATGACCAGGGGCAGGCCGTGGCGGTGGGCGATTTCCGCGATGGCGTCAATGTCGGGAATATCGGAGTTGGGATTGCCAAGGGTTTCAATGTAGACGGCCTTGGTGTTGGGCTGAATGGCGGCTTCCACTTCTTCCAGATTATGGGCATCCACAAAGCTGGCGGTAATGCCCCACTGGGGAAGGGTGTGGGCCAGCAGATTGCTGGTGCCGCCATAAATAGTCTTCTGGGCCACGATGTGCTCGCCCTCCTTGGCCAGTGCCTGAATGGCATAGGTGATGGCGGCGGCGCCGGAGGCAACGGCCAGACCGGCAGTACCCTTTTCCAGGGCAGCAATGCGCTTTTCAAAAACCTCCTGGGTGGAGTTGGTCAGACGGCCGTAGATGTTGCCGGAAGCGGACAG
>JAXEMQ010000238.1:0-2656 GCA_034099845.1 Faecousia sp. | reverse complement strand
GGTGGTCGGCGTCCATGACGCCCAGGAACTCCAGAAAAGAGTCACGGAACAGTGCAACCAGATGGAACCGCTGTATTCTGTCAAGTAAAAATCCCTGGTTTTGCCAAAGCAAATTCCTTGGTATTGCCACGGGAATTCCCTGGTAATTGCCAAATAAATTCCCTGGTATTGCCACGCTATTTTACCCGCATGAGGGCGTTGCGCAGGCGGTAACTCTGTCCTTCAAAGGTCAGCAGGTGGCCATGATGTGCCAGGCGGTCAATCATAGCCGCAGCCATCTGGTCATCGGTAAAGATGGTGCCCCACTTGGAAAACTCCAGATTGGTGGTAATGATGAGACTCCGGCGCTCGTAGCAGCTTGAGATCAGTTGGAAGAGGAGCTGTGCCTGCTCCTTCTCCAGGGGAAGATAACCCCACTCGTCCAGAATGACCAGTTCCGCCCGGTCAATGGATTGTAGCAGTTTCTCCAGGTTGCCGCTCCGGCGTGCCTCATCCAACTTGGTGGCCAGAGACGCAGCAGTAAAGAACCTGGTCTCCAAGCCAGCCTCGCAGGCTGCAACGCCCAGAGCAATGGCCAGATGGGTCTTTCCGGTTCCAACCGGACCATAGAGGATCAGGTTGCGCTTCATACGCACAAAGTTGCAGCTGGTCACATCCTCTGCCGGCAAGGCCGCCGGTAAGCGCAGGGCTGTCCATTCATAGTCGTCCAGCGTCTTGCGCACAGGGAACGCAGCCCGCTTCAGCAGCCGTTCACGCCGCAGACGCTCCCGGTGAGCCAGTTCCTGGCTGAGCACCTGGTAGAGGAATTCCTCCTGTCTGGGGGTGGCCTCCAGTTCGCACATGGTCACCACCTGCTGGGTCAGGGCCAGCCGCTTGCAGGCTTTAGAAATCTCCTGCCGGATCAATGCCCGTTCCATCAGCACACCTCTTCTTTCAGCAGCTCATCATAGCGCTCCAGACCAGCATCATTGGCGTGCTGGATCCCCATGGACATGAGACCTGCCAGATACTCCGCACCAACCTCTTCGCCCTGACTTCGGCGAGTCAGCATCTGTTCCACGGCGTTGAGGGCAATATCAAAGTCATACCGGCCTGCCAACTCCTGCATCTGGGTCATTACCTGCCGCAGCCCGGCCTTGTCCATCTCATCCAGATAATCCCGCAGGGGACAGGGAATATTTTCGCGGACCTGGCTGTTGTGCCATGCCCCGGGTTTCCTGGCCAGATCCCCCAGCATAAGCAGCCAATCACCAGTGTCAGTACGTTTCCCGCCAAACTGCCGCTCAAAGGATGAGATCACCCGGTTTTTGCTGTCCAGCGGCTCTACCGCAAAGGCGCCAATGCGTACCCACAACTCGCTGTCCGCATATTGCGGGCCGATGTTATAAAAGTGGCAGTTATCAATACAGAACTTCCCGTAGTGGTCTGTGAGCAGCCGGCGGTATTTGCAGCATTCAAACGGCAGTTCCGGCAGACGCAGCAACTGCTGCCTGTCCTCCTGAAACAGCTCACACATGGGAATATTCAGCTTGTAATGGTCCCTGCAGTTATCCAGTTCGCACTCCTCCAGCACCTGGGCATTGAAGTGCTCCAGCGACTCCGTTTTCGGAATGGGCACCAGAATATTACGGCGGAAGTACCCAACCTTGTTCTCGACATTTCCCTTTTCGTTCCCGGATCGGGGATTACAGAAGGTAAGGGAAAATCCATAGTGAGCCTTAAATCGCTGAAACAGTTCTGTGAGACGAATGACCTCTCCCATGCGCCGGCCTGCGCCGGTGGCGTTGTCAATTACCACACGCTGTGGGACTCCTCCGATGTAGTGAAAGATGTCCTTGAGCCCCTGGCAGAGGCATTCCGCCGTCTCCCCGTGAAAGCACTGGAGGTACCCCACATTGGAATACGGGAAGGTCACCACCAGGTACTTTACCACGACACGACTACCACGCACGTACATATCGCATTCACCAAAGTCTGCCTGGCATTCGCCGGGATGCCAAACCAACTCCTGTGCTCCATGTCCCTGCCGACGTTCTGCCTTCCAGTCCGCCACATACCGGCTTACCGTTCTGTAGCTGCACGAAAACGCTGGGTCTTCCTTGACCAGGCGATCATAGATCCGTTTAGCCGTGTGCCGCTGTTTATGACGGTTTTGTTGGTCTTCCTCCAGCCAGACGCATATGGTGGGGATCCACGGGGTCAGTTTGCCGCATAATGATTTTGGCTGTGGCACAGCGGGGCTGAAATCATCTTGCTTCATGTATTTCCGAACCGTCTTCGGATCTGCTCCTACCTGAGCACTGATTTGATACGGCCCGAAGCCCTGGGCCTGCAATTCCTTGATTGCCGCAATTTCTTCCATGGTGATTGCCATTCCTTTCATTCCCTCCCAGCTTTTGCTGGGGCTATTCTAACACACTGTCTGCTTTTTCCCTTTACAGGGATTTTCTTGTGGCAAGACCAGGGAATTTTTTTGGCAATTTCAAGGATTTTGCGTTGGCATTTTCAGGGATATCTTATTGTCTCATAACACACAATCTCTGAGGCTTCGGTAGATTCCTCATTACAGACCCCATTTTCGCTCGTTTCTGCGCTTTCCCTGTCCATTTCCAGAGTGGAGATGGCTGTTATAGGTAACACATCATAATTGCCTTCA
>JAXEMQ010000232.1:0-3399 GCA_034099845.1 Faecousia sp. | reverse complement strand
CCACAAGACCGGCCAGGGCGGCGTTCAACGTCATGCCCACGTCGGGCTTCTTGTGGCGCAGCCAGGTGTAGAGCATGGTGACGCAGGAGGCCACAGCGGCGGCCAGGTTGGTGTTGACGAAGATGAGGCCGGCGGAGATCAGGGCCTCGTCGCTGTCCATGGCGACGGTGGAGCAGCCGTTGAAGCCGAACCAGCAGAACCACAGGATGAACACGCCCAGAGCGCCCAGGGACAGGTTGTGGCCGATGATGGCCCGGGGATTGCCGTCCTTGTCGTACTTGCCGATGCGGGGGCCGAGAATAGCGGCGCCGATGCAGGCGCACACGCCGCCTACCATGTGGACTGCGGTGGAGCCGGCGAAGTCATGGAAGCCCAGCTGGCTCAGCCAGCCGCCGCCCCAGATCCAGTGACCGGAAATGGGATACAGGAACAGCGAAATACAGGCAGAATAGATACAGTATGCCGAGAACTTGGTGCGCTCTGCCATAGAACCGGAAACAATGGTTGCAGAGGTCGCGCAGAACACGGTCTGGAAAATCGCGAAAGACCAAAGGGGTACGCCCGCGGGAAGGATATGGCTGTAATCGCCCATGATCAGGGGATCCAGCTTGCCAAAAACGGCACTGCCCGCACCAAACATGACACCGAAGCCAACCAGCCAGAAACAGGGGGTGCCGATGCAGAAGTCCATCAGGTTTTTCATCAAAATATTGCCGGTATTTTTTGCTCTCGTAAATCCCGCTTCACACATTGCAAAGCCAGCCTGCATAAAGAAGACCAATGCGGCTCCCAGCAGAACCCAAATGGTATTGACAGATGAATATTCCATTTTCTTTCCTCCTTGCGCATTTATCAAGGGTAAAACTTGAATGGCCATTCAAATCAAAAAAGGTGCCGATCCCGCCTTTGGGATCAGCACCTTTGCTTGATGGGGCTAGTATACTCTATTTTTGCAGATTGTCAATAGCATCCTGCAAGGTTTGTAGAAAATAATGAAATATCAGGAAAACCGGGCAACGATTTTGCAAGTTATCAACGAACTTCTTGCATGATCGTGCGCATCCAGACTTGTTGCGCACAGAAATAACCCTTTATCCTGCTGCAACAGCCTTCTCCCGCATTTTCCAGGGCAGGAATTCCAGGGCAAGAAGCACAAGGGCAAGAGTCCCATAGGCGATCAGCCACCAGGGTGTGCCGAATATCCTGATGAGTATTTCCAGAGGGCTGCCCTTGCTTCCCGTGTTGGTAAAAAAGAAGTTGCACTCCGGAAGCAGATGATTTACCACCATGGTCACAGGAACCGCAGCGCACAGATAGATCACGCAATCGCGCATACCGTTTCCCTGGGGGCGAATATCCCCGCAAACCAGCAACATCAGAATATAGGCAACCATCATTCCATGGCACTGGAAGCTGTAGACGCTCTGAAACTGCCACAGAGGCTGGTCCGTCCAGTCACAGAATACAAGCGCCGCCAGCGCGCCAGCCAAGCCGAAGCCATAAAGAATATTTCCAAGGCGCCTGGACGGTTTGGCGGCCCACAGGGCCATAAAAAGGATGGTAAAGGAACAGGGATGCAGCGGCAGGTAGTTCCATTTCCATCCGCCTGCGGCAATCAGATAAATGTCCCGGACCAGTTCCAGACACACCTGCGTATAGGCAAGAACTCTGGCAAGGGTCAGACGACGGGCCTTGGAAAGCTTTCTGCCGTAATGGCACAATACAGCCGTAAAGAGGCTGATCGCCGCCAGCCACAGCAGATGACCCAGGCCGTAACGCTGGAATCCGCAGCCCTCCGGCAAAAATTTCGCCGGTGTAAAAAAGGAATACATGCCGTCTCCCGAAGATTATCTTCTATGCTCGTCCAGGAATTCTCCCAGCTGGGCCATTGCCTGGGTGATGCGCTCCGGTTCCGGAAGCATGACAATGCGGAACCGAAGATCCTCAAACCAATCAAACCCACGGCCGGGAATGACAAGGATATGCTTTTCGTGCAGGAATTT
The DNA here is from genome assembly GCA_034099845.1 of Faecousia sp. Classification (GTDB taxonomy): domain Bacteria; phylum Bacillota; class Clostridia; order Oscillospirales; family Oscillospiraceae; genus Faecousia. The sequence continues at coordinate 1,396 of JAXEMQ010000232.1, read as the reverse complement.
CATGGCGAAGTCTTCGTCACTTTCAAAATCAAAGGCACCGTTTTCCAGTCCGGGGAACAGATAGAAAGCGGCGCGGTTGGGCACCTGTGTCACCCCAGGGATCTTCCGCAGGCCTTCCACCGTTGCCTTGCTCTGCTCATACAGCCGCCCGCCGGGAGCCATCATAGCACGGGTACTTTCACGATCACTCAGAGCAGCAGGAATCACCAGCTGCGTAAGCGTATTGCCGCACAGACGCATTGCCGCAAGCTGCATAACACCATGCTTGATAGCGGCCAACTCTTCCTCCGGGCCGGAAAACGCCATCCAGCCGCAGCGGAAGCCGCAGATGATATGCGACTTGGAAAGACCGTTGAAGGTCACGCAGGGCAAATCCGGGGCCAGCGCCGCAATGGAATAGGTGGGCAGATCCTCCAGCACCAGCCGGTCATAGATTTCATCCGCCAACAACAGCAGATGGTGCTCTCTGGCTATCTGGGCAATATCAAGAAGGGTCTGCTTGCTGTATACGGCACCGGTGGGGTTGTTGGGGTTGATCACCAGAATCGCCTTGGTTCTGGGGGTAATCTTGCTGCGGATGTCCTCCAGGTCCGGATTCCAGTCATTGCCGGGATCGCAGCGGTAGTGCACCGGCTTTCCGCCACCCAGGTATGTATTGTTGCTCCACAGGGAATAGCAAGGAGACGGGACCAACACCTCATCTCCGGTGCCCACCAGCGCAGTCATCAGCATGGAAACAGACTCGCTGACACCATTGCAGATAAAAATATCATCCATGGTCACGCCCTGCAGGCCCCGGTTCTGATGGTAGGCAAGAATCGCCTCCCGGGCCGCTGCCATGCCCCGCACATCGCAGTAGGGCACTGCCTCGTCAACATGATCCAGAAGTGCCCGGCGGACACTCTCGGGCAGCGTAAATCCAAAATTACCGGGATTACCCGTATTCAGTTTCAGTACCGGTGTTCCGGCAGCCTGCATCCGCAGAGCCTCCACATACAGAGGTCCCCGAATATCCGAGTGGACATGGGTCAGGCGATCAGATAATTCAATCATCTTTCTGTGTTCCTTTCTCAGTGGCGTACACGATATATGTGGATCATTATAGCACTTTTCTTCCGGGAACACAATAGGGAATATCCCCTCTTTTGCAGGGCAGGGAATATCCCCTCTTTTGCAGGGCAAGAGGGGATAAATTATGGCAGCACCGCATAATGGGGCAAGGAGATTCGGCGCGGGATTTTGACCCAGCCGAAAGTTCTGGAAATGTGGGAATACTTTGTGTATTTCCCATTTTCAAAACTGCGCGGATGGGGCAAAAGACTCGCCGAAGCCCGCGGCTCCCATTGTGCGGTGTTGCCCTATACTCTTCTTAATGCGTCAATGGGATTCAGGTTTG